>JBAQER010000734.1:0-9495 GCA_049286845.1 Bradyrhizobium sp. | reverse complement strand
ATTCGACGATGTACTGATCGACGTTATTGCACTTTGTACATTCGAATGTGCGCAAATCGTAGCCCGACTTGTCTGGCTCGATGCGAGCAAGCGTCATTTTCGCGCCGCACTTCGTGCATGGTGCCTCCATCAGGCGATCACGGAATAAGGTCGGGGCTGGGGGAGAAGCGGGCATGAATGCTCTCCAGACTAGGCGGGAGCACAATGCTCTCCGGTCACCAATGGATGCCTATGATTGACGCTGAACCATGGAACTCGCTGGAACAAATTGCGAGTTAAATCGTGTCCGATCCTGGACATACCAGCCTTGAATTCCTTGACAGGGTGGCCCCTACGCCCACACGGCAAAAGCCGCCGGGGTTAACCGACGGCTCGCCGTTACGTTGCGTTTGCGTGGAGGTGTACTGCGTCGAGCGGCGTCGAACGTAGCCGTGCCTGCCTTGCCATGGGACGCGCGGCCTCAATGAGGCGCGGTGCGTTGCCAGTGTGTCGGGCCAACGATCCCCAATAGTTTAAATGCTGTCACGAGCGACGACGCCGATCAAGCCAGCCTTGCTGTCCTATCGATGATGGCGGTGACGATACCGGCGCTCCATCTAACCAAGCTAGTTGATCTCGGCTACGTTTTAGTGACGCCAAGGGGCACTGTCGTCACGGGCGATGGACTGATCCGAATAAACGAAAGCGAATGAACAAGCATAGGCCGTTCCGACATCAGCAACCGCGAGCGACATACAGTGACCCTCCTGACGGGACCCGCGTCGGTGCCGTCGTCGACAGGGAAGCATCAACAGCCGTCACGCGCCCCCGGCAACGGGTACCAACGTCCGCTTTGAAGCGCATTGCGGACTTAAGGCAGACATCGCGTCGTGTCCGAGAAGTGCCAACAAGAGACTCATGCACTGCAACAACTAGCGGCTTATTCGATCACCTCGTCGGCACGGGCGAGTAGCGTAGACGACACGATTTGTGCCAGGCACGCTCCTGTGAGTATGTTAGGTTTCATTTCTAATCGCCTGGCAGGCGAGTGAAGCGCCTGGCCGCCTTTAAAGACCGGTAGCGACGATGAGCGGGAAGCAGGGCGATGAATTTGCGGCAATTGCTACGGTCGGCCGTGACGGGGTTGCTGCCTTTAATCGCGGCGCCCTCAGTCGGCGCGTTAGCGGAAGGCGCATTCGACATCCCTGCGGGCGCCCACTTCAACCAGCAAAAACTTGAGCGCATCGGCGAGTATTTCCAAAACGAGATCGCGACCGGCAAAATCCCCGGGGCTATAATCCTGATTCAGCAGCACGGGCAGCCGGTCTATCTGCAATCTTTCGGCGTCCGTGATGTGAAATCCAAGCTGCCGATCACGCCAGACACCATCTTTCGTATTTTTTCGATGACCAAGCCCATCACCAGCGTCGCGGCCATGATGCTGATCGATCAGGGCAAGCTGGCGCTTGGCGACCCCGTCGCCAAATACATTCCCTCCTTCGCAAACGTAAAGGTCGGCGTCGAGAAAACGTCGGACAATGGCGAACGCAGCTTGGAATTAGTACCGCTGAATCGGCCCATGACCGTCGAAGATCTGATGCGGCACACCTCGGGCATCACTTATGGCTTTTATGGCGCCAGCCTGGTCCGGCAGGCGTATCGCGACGCCAATATTTACGCGGGTGATTTCGACAATGCCGAGTTCGCCGAGCGCATCGCGAGACTGCCTCTGGCCGAACAGCCGGGTACCCTTTGGGATTATGGCCACTCGACCGACATTCTCGGACGGATCATCGAAGTTGCGTCGGGACAGACGCTTCTCGAGTTCGAGAAGGACAACCTGCTCGATCCGCTGGGCATGACCGCCACCCGCTTCTTTGTGGCCGATCCGCAGAAGTACAGCCAGATCGCCTACCCGCTGCCCCATGACAGCGATTTCAGGGTCGGCTGGGAAAGCAGCCCGCAAATCTACATGAAATGGCAATCCGGTGGCGGCGGCATGGTCTCCACCCTCGCAGACCTTGCGCGGTTTTCACAAATGCTGCTGAATGGTGGCACGCTCGACGGCAGGCGTTATCTCAGCACTGCAAGCTTCGCCGTGATGACGCGCGACCATGTCGGACCAGTTTCAGGCGTCGCGCGCGATTATTTTTATTTCCCCGGCGATGGTTTCGGTTTCGGTCTCGGTTTCGGCGTACGAACCGACCCCGGCAACGCGAAGCCACCGCCGCCGGGCTCCATAGGCGAATTGAAGTGGGATGGCGTCAGCGGCTGCTATTTCGTGATCGACCGCAAGCAGGACATGTTTTTCGTGTTGCTGGAGCAAACACCGTCGGAGCGGCAGCGGATCCAGCCTGCCTTGAAGAAGCTGATCTATGAAGCGCTTGAGAACTGACAACGGTGCCGGTCACTGCCATGTTCCCGAAGTATTGATTTGAGTGATCGTGCCATCAAGAGCGAAATTGGCCAGCGAATTGACTTACATCAACGCAGCAAGGCTCCCTCAGGCGGATTATTTAAAAATTAGCGAGCGCAACATGACAAAACACGCGAGCAAGTGGGTGATGGTTGCCAGCGTTACTGTCGGCCTATCTGCAGTGGCCTTGGCTCAAGACCTTGATGCGGGCAAGTCGGAGTTTCAGTCTTCCTGCGCGACATGCCACGGCATTGATGGAAAGGGCAAAGGACCGCTCAGCGAGCAGCTTAGGGTAGCGCCCGCTGATTTGACTGTGCTGACAAAGAACAATAACGGGGTGTTTCCTGTCAACGCGGTCTATGAGGCCATCTACGGAATAAAAAGGATTGTAGCTCACGGTCCTCCAGACATGCCTATTTGGGGGTACCGATATTATGCTCGAAATACGTCACCCGGTTCAAAGAAGCCAGATCACTATGTCGAGCTTTCCTCCGATCTCGATGCCATCGCGCGAACCCGCCTGCTCGCCGTTGTCGATTATCTGAATCGAATTCAGCAGAAGTAGCGACGGTGCTTTCGCATAGCCGTGGGCCCAACCGAGATATTCAGTCGGCAGTTGAATGCTGCGGTGTCTGGCGCTGCATTTGGTCTGGCGGTCCGCGTTGGATGCAGGTCCGCTTTTTGAGCGCATTACGGACTCCTGTCAGACATCGAGCTATGTCCGAGAAGTGCCAAACCCGGACGTACCCAGAAAAGCTGTCTACGCACATCAGTAACCCAATGCGGCGACCAACGCCCGGCACGTCATGAAGATCAGGATTAACGAACCTACAGTCCATAAGGTTGCGCGCGTGTCATGGGTCCGCGCGGTGAAATAGGCCGCAAAGTGCAAAAGCCGCGATACTACGTAACCGTACAGAAGCAAGCGCGCGACCATTAGCGACGGCTCGGTCAGAACGAAAAGCAAGCCAGCCACAAGGAAGAAAGGCAGGTTTTCGAGGTCGTTCAACTGAATTCGCCGAATCCGCTCGACGCGCTCGTTGGGCTCAAGCTGCTTCGGATTGGGGTCGGGGTTGAGGGGTGTCTTCTTGATGTCTTCCGGCGATCGAAACCCGCCCTTCACTTGCATCATCCGAACCACAGTCAACCAAGACATGCTGACGGCTTTGAGCATCATAATCGTGGCTGCGATGACGTAGGTAGCGAACACCGGGTTTTGCAGACTTAGCTTGTCCATACTTCTTTCCTCGACCCGATTGCAGGTTCGAGCCCATCCTTGCAGGGGAGGCAGGAGACGGCAATCTCGATAACCCGGCTTTCGCGATACCTCGGCATTCCGCCTGACGTTCCCATTGTCCGATCTGGGTCAAACGCTTCACTTTGACGGCGCGCCGGTCGCTCCCGGTCTTCCCCGGTCTTCCCCGTAAGCAGACATGTTCGGGGAATGTCAGCATGTCTCAAAGGTGCCAGTCGCGACCTCGCGCAATCACATCTTAGCAGTATCAGTTCCGTTCAACGAGTTTCCAATATGAGTCTTTTCGAACCACTTCGCCTGCGCGAAATGTGTAGAAGTCGCAACCATGGACTTCCACCTTCTTTCCATCCCGACCAGTGCCAGTGAGGCACCATTTCGAAATGCCGGTTTGAGATTCCGAATCCACAAAATGCTCAGCATTCCCGTAATGGACGTCGGGCAGTCCTTCAAAACGTGCGGCCAGCCCTTCTCGCACATTCTCCTTACCCTCAAAACGGGAGCCATACGGTTTACTCCCCTTCGGCATCTCCAAAACGCAATCATCCGCAAAGAATCTCATGATCCGATCCAGATCATGCGCGTTGAACGCATCACATATCTCTACCAGCTTGGCTCGAATATCCATCTGCGCCTTGCCCGACTTCAATACGCCGCTATTTCGGCAGGCTAACGCCCCACAACCTTAGTCAATAGTCAATCACGTCATCCCAGCGTGGACAACGCTTAGTTGGCCCAAGTCCGGTCTGGGTCTTGGTTGCGTGATAACGCACTAACGCCGTCCGCGACGGTCCATGATCCGGTTAATGTAGTCCTTCACGGCCGATTTGAGCAATTTTTCCTGTCCAACGATCAGAGACCGGCTCTGAGTCATCGCGGGTAATGCTGGGCAAGGTCTGGCTCGATATCGGCACGCAATGAGGCCTCCACGCTCACGCCCTGATCGCTGCCATCAACGCTGTTGTACCGACGATATTCATGACGCGCGTCAGATTGTAGGCGAGCACGCTGAGCGCCATCTCGCTCGCGACCTTCGGCAGCGTCTTCATCAGGAAGTGCGTCGCGCCCATCCGCATCTTGAGCGTGCCGAAGGGATGCTCAACCGTCTCGCGCCGGCGGCGCATGGCCTGGGGATCCCCATCCAGCCGCTGCTGCAAGGCTTCGATAACGTGCTCGTGCTCCCATCGCGTGATCCGGCGTTCTTTGCCCGTAGTGCATTGCTCCTTGATGGCGCAGCTGCGGCAGGCGGTGGTCATGTAACGGCGCAGCTTTTGCCCGTGCTCCACGGCGGTGAAGGAGTACTTCAGCCGCTGCGCGGCCGGGCAGCGATAGACGTCCTCGTCAGGCACATAGACGAAGTCCTGCTTGCCAAAGCGGCCTTCCAATTTAGCGCCCGATGTCATCGGCTTGGGCAGCGTCACGCAGATGCCAGCCTGTTCGCAGGCCAGGATCTCCTCGCCATTGAAGTAGCCGCGGTCGGCGACGGCTTCGAGTTTATCGACTTGCAGAACCGCCTTGGCTTCCCGCGCCACGTTCGCAAGTTGTGAGCGATCCGAGCCGGTATTCGTCACCTCGTGCGTCACAATCAGATGGTTCACGGTGTCGACCGCGACCTGCACATTGTAGCCGACGACGCCCGAGCCACGCCCACTCGTTGCCATCGAGCGGCTGTCGGGATCAGTAAGCGAGATTTGGCCATCGGGCGAGGCCAACATTTGCTTCTCGTAAGCTGCGAGCTTGCCCATTTCCTCTTTCAGCTTGTCGAGCTTCTCCTTGAGCCGCGTCGTCTTGAGCACAAGCACGTCGGACGGGTCCTGCCGATCCGCCGTATCGAGCTGGGACAGATACCGCGCCACACTCTCCTCGAGCTGCGCGCGCCGGCGGTCGATCTTCCCACGTGTAAAATTGCGATCTCGATTATTGACTGCTTTGAACTTGCTGCCGTCGATCGCGACGCTCGCCTTCGCCAGCAGACCCATCTGGCGACAGAGATTGACGAAGTTCGCGCACATCCTGCGGATCGCCGGGCCATTGTCCTTGCGGAAATCGGCAATCACCTTGTCATCGGGAACGAGCCGTCCGAGCAGCCACATGACTTCCAGGTTACGGCCGGCCTCGCGCTCAAGCCGGCGGCTCGACTGCACCCGGTTGAGATAGCCGTAGATATAAAGCTTCAGAAGAACCGAGGGGTGGTAGGCAGGCCGGCCTGTCGCTGCGGGCTCGACGCCTTCGAAGCCGAGAACCGCCAGATCGAGCGAGTCGACAAAGCAATCAATCACACGAACGGGATTGCTTTCCTCGACCCACTCATCAAGGCATTCCGGCAACAGCGTCGATTGTCCACGAGCGGCACCCTCAACGAAGCGCTTCATGAATTGCTCCCGCAAATCGCCAAGCGAATCATAGCAGAGAGGCCGTTTTCACGCAGCCAGGGTCATTCTCGACCGAATTGGGCTGTCCGCGTCACGTCCGCTTTCACCCCGTTAGCGGAAGTTGAACCAGTCTCGAGGACGAGAATCCAGTTCCGGGCGCGCAAGGACATACCGCGGCGCCTCGACGATCTCAGCAATGCTATTCCTCGCGGCCAGCGATGATGGGGTTCGACGATTGGAGCGCTGTGAGGGCGGCGTAGGTTTCGGCATCGAACTCTCCGTCGGTACGCCCCTTGTAAAATCCAAAATCCTTCAGCAGCTCCTGCACTTGAGCCCTCGTGTCCGTATGCCATGCGCCGTTTAACTCAAAGAGACTCTTTCTTGCCGAGGCCGAGCCCATTCGAAAGGCGGTCAGAAGGTATTCTGCTGATTGCTTCGCGTTGCGACCTACAGCTTCGCCCTTATCCAGAACCAGCGCAAAGTTGCGCATTCCACCGGGATGGCCGCTGGCTGCCGCGCGTTCGAACCAGCGTGCCGCTTCACGCTGGTCCCTCGCAACTCCCTCTCCGGTCTCGTATCTATAAGCGAGGTCCGACATGGCCGCACCGAGGCCCTTGTCTGCGGCACGGCGGAACCAAACGACCGCCTCGCGATCGTCTTTCTTGGTTGCGTATCCAGAGTACATAACCGCGATCCGCCACATAGCCGCCGGGTAGCCGTCGTTTGCCAGATCGAGCAGTATGTTGAAGCCGGCTCGGCTGTCGGTCTTGCTTGGCGATTGCAGCAACGCCCGGGCGAGTTGAGCGCGCAGTCGGGGCGTCGCGGAATCCTGCAAAACGGCAGCGATGCAGGCGGGCACGGCCTCCTTGACGCTAATGTCTTTTAGCGCGACCCGTGGAGCACGCGAGTCGGGAACGTCCGACCCGTAGCTGGCGAGACGGTCGCACGTCGCTACCGCGTTCGGATTTGCCCAATTATGGGCAGCGCGGACGTGTTGCGATTGCTTGCCGAGAAACTCACTGAAGGCACGATTGTTGAAAACTGGGCGAGCAGACAACTGCTGCTGTAAGGGAACGTTGGCGATGGCCGGCTGTTTGGACATCGTATTTCCGGCAGCAGGCAGGTTCTGGTCTACTTTCGCAGATGCTGCGCCCACGCTTGCAATGTACAGCTGCCCAATGATCTGGTCGTAATAGGCCGGAACCTGCGTGTGGCTGACTGTTTGCGAAAGGTCTCGCACCGCGACTTGAACAGATTTCGCAATGGCTACAAGCGTGTTGTCCTTCTTGTGAATCTCCTTGAGGAAAACCCGCGTGAACACCGAATTTGGATCTGGGTCGTTCTCGGACATGCGGTCAAGCGCCGATTGCCCTACGCCAGCCGAGTAGAGAACGAAAACTCCTTCGGGAGGGGTTCCCTGGGCGAGCCCGCGCGCTCCCCCAAGGCTTCTGGTCGTGCCAGTTTTGAACGGATTGTCGCGGCACGCGTCCAGGACGAAAACCGTGGCGCGAGCGCCGCGATCCTGCAAATCCGAGATGATCTTTTCAGTTGGAACAGCCTCGCCGGTGAGGAGGCTTTCCTGGCCCTGCATAATTGGAGGTACATCGGTCGGCAGAATGTAATTGACGCCACGGACCTCAATACCGTGTCCGGCATAATAAAGCAGGGCAAGATCGCCCGGGCCTACTCGGTCCATAAAGGCGGAAAGCTGTCGAATAAAATCGCGGCGGCCAAGGTCGGTTGCGAGCTGAACCTGAAAGCCGAGCTCTTGCAACGAGGACGAAACTGCTTTGGCATCGTTTACTGCCTTTTCAAGCTTGGGCACGCTTTCGTAAGCATTGTTGCCCACCACCAGAGCAACACGCTTCTCTGCGCTCGCAGAGAAACTTGCCAATGGTGCCGTCACAAATGCGCCAGCCAATAAAATTATGCGAACTGTGGAAACAGCGATGGATTGCACGACGTCGTCCTTCGATATTTGCGGCGATGATGCCGCCCGAAATCCAAGCCGAGAGAGTTCCGCCGCCTGTCCCCCAACCGGTTCAAACAATGGTATCTTAAGGGTTCAAATTGGGGTTTTGGAAGTGGATAAGACCGACTTTGCGACTGCAGAAGATGAGTGATGTCCGCTTCGGGCCACTCAGCGACATCCCGGATCGCTCGCAGAGTTTCCGCTTTGCCGCTGAGAACGGACATTCGACGTCCAAGGCTCGTGACTTCGGTTTACGAAAAGAACTTTTAGTGAGATTAAGTCCGACACCGGAGACCGGGACGTGACTAGCTCTTCCACATAAACCGGCCGGCGGAGACCGAAATGCACTGCTACTCCTACCACGCAGTGGATTTATTCTAGGGTCTCCAGAGCGAGTCTCCAGAAAATGGGAGTATTCGCTATTGCGGCTGGAGACTTTTGGGAATTCTGGGCCCAAAAAGTTCGAGCGTCCGTCTCTAGAGACTATTGGCGATGAGAAAAGCCCGCATTTGGCGGGCCTTTCTCATCAAGGAAAGAAAATTCTCCGAAAACAAGACTGCGTGGCTGGGGCGGGAGGATTCGAACCTCCGTATGGTGGAATCAAAATCAACCCGGATCCTCAATAATTTCAACGGATTTTCTGACGAAACTGCGGATTCTGCCCCCTAGATAAGTCAATAGGTTAGAGGCGCAGTCAGAATAGACGCGCCCGTCCAGCCTGCGGCTAGCAGGTTCGGTTCTTGCGATTGGTCGAACGCGAAATCCGAGGCTGGTTGCATGAACGGATCCGCGCCTGTGTCCCGAACGCGGTGAATATCTTCTAAGTTGATTTTTATTGCTGCGGCAGGTGTTTCCACCACGTTTTGTTCACGGTCGTTTCACCCAATTCGTTGCGATTTCGTTGCAGCGTTCTCAGGTAGAACGGCAGCAGCTGCCTTGGTCCAACAGGTCATGCTCCATCGGACCTTGGTACGCATCGCTCACCAGGTCCGGGAGCCCGGCCGCCCGTGCGGCTCTCGGTGGGCGTCGCCGCCTTTCACACAGCACTCGTGCCTATGGTTTCGCTAAAGCCAAGATGTAAGACTGGCAAAGCTTCACGAGGTGATCTCGTAGGTTCCGAACCATCGCCGGTGAAGCCCCCGCCTCCAGCACGGATCGCGTTGTTCCGGCCATCGCCGAAAACATCATTTGGATAGCGAACTTCTCCTGGCGCAACACGGCATCCGGCGCCGTCCTTAGCATCGCCTCTAGCGCCTTCTGCGACCTCTGACCCATCCGCTTCACCAGCGCGGGTCCGCCCACCTCCGCCGCGATCCGGTAGAGCGCCGTCGAAATATCGGTGCGTTCCATCTTGGCGTCCACGAATGCCTCCACAACTTCTTGCACCATTTCCGCCAACGGCATTCCACGTGCGCGCTCGCAAGCGGTCTCCACTGCCGCCGAAACCTTGTCGAGATGGTCCTCCAGCACGGCAAACAGCAACGACTGCTTATTCGGGTAGTAC
>JBAQER010000733.1:0-11758 GCA_049286845.1 Bradyrhizobium sp. | reverse complement strand
GCCGTTTTACAGATTCCAGGTCTGCGATCCGATCAACCCCATTGATGGCCATGGCCACGATGGGGCGGCTTTGGCCGACGATATCGATGCCATGCTGTTTGCTGCGGGTGTCGTTCAAAGGCTGGTCCAGGAGCATCCGGCGGTTCCCAGGAACTGGGCGATCAGGATCACCGAGGACGCGCGCCAGGTGAGCGTTCTCCCGTTCGAGGCCGGCCTGAAGGTTCTGCTGAGGCCGAACTGGGTCCGCGACCAGCCGGCTGAATCGCACGAAGCCTGGCGCTGAGGCGCACTCCCTTGAGTTACGTCCGGGACACGGTCCTCGGGACGGCGTCCTATGCCGGGACGATCACCTTGCCGATCGGCCAAAGCGCGATGCCGGCGAGTTTGACGTGCGCCCAGGCGAAGGGGATCCCGATGATGGTTACCGCGAGGATGACCGCGGTGACGATGTGTCCGAGCGCCAGCCACCAGCCCGCCAGCAATAGCCAGATCAGGTTGCCGATCACGCCGAGTGGTCCGGTGCCGATGTCGGACTGGCCGGTGACTTCGTCGCGACGGACCGCCTTGGAGCCGAACGGCAGCAGGGTATAGACGGCGATATTGAACGCGGCCCTTGCCCAGGGCAGGCCGATGATGGTGACGGCCATGACGACGGCGGCGATCATCCAGCCTGCGGCCATCCACGCGCCGCCGAGCAGAATCCAGAAGATATTCAGGAGGAGGGAAACAGGCTGCATGCGGATTCCTCGATGTGAGCGCGTCGGCGGGGCATGATACTGCAACCCTATGACGATAGGCCCGACAATCAAGACGATTTACGGCTAATCCGCGATCTGGACCTCGCCCTCGATTTCCACCGGCATCCCGAACGGCAGTTCGGCCATGCCGACCGCGCTGCGGGCGTGGGCGCCGGCCTCGGGTCCCCAGAGCTCGAGAATGAGATCGGAGAAGCCGTTGATGACGGCGGGTTGCTGGACGAAGCCGGGCGCCGAATTGACCATGCCGAAAATGCGCACCCAATGCGTGACGCGGTCGAGATCGCCGAGCGCGCGCCTGAGATAGCCCAGCATCGACAATGCCGTGAGCCTTGCGGCCGCATAGCCCTGCCCGATTGTCAGCTCGCGGCCGACCTTGCCGAGCGGCTGCGCCAGCGGCCCCTCGGAACTCTGCGGCCCGTGCCCGGCGAGGACGGCGCGGTTGCCGATTCTGCGCACATTGACGAAAGGCAGGATAATTCCGGGCGGCGGCGCGAAGGCCGGCGGCAGCACCAGGCCGAGAGCGTTGAGACGGGATTCGATGTTGGCCATGGCGAGAACTCCCTTGCATAAAATGGATACATCTCAACCATATTGATCAGGAAAAGCGAGCTGTCGCTTTGTCATCGCCGCGAAATATTTCCTTGATATCGCTTTCACGTAAAGCGGCAGGAGACGCACTTGCGCGATGCTCGAATTCATTGAAGAGCTTTGGCGGCGAGGCGTTAGCTTCAACGCCAAATCGGGAGAGGGGTCCGCGCAGCCTTGGACTTCTCGCTTGCTTTGGCAGGCAAAGCATTCTGCTGCCGATAGTCAGCCAGAAAGCTCCCATCCCTCGAAACTCTCGGGGACGTCGAAAGATGGCCTTTACAATAACATATGCGCAACGACGTCTGGTCAGACGTCATTGGCCGACAGGAAAACGACGCTTGAGGCACTCGTTTGTGGCAACCCGAAAATAGATGGTTTTTCCATCTTTTCGGAAGGCGAAGAGACCGCGTTCGTCGAAAATGTCCGGGGCTGTGGTTCCGATCAGGCCTTGCGTGAATTGGTCGATATCCTCGCAGGCAAATACTGTTTGCTGGAATCTGCGTTGCTTCAGGGCATGCGCGCTAACGCCAATCTGGTCTGATGCAAGCGAACCGGGCCCCCACGCCTGATCGCGTGGAGGCCCGATCATTCAATCGAAAGCGGGCGTTTCCGGCTCAAGGGCGATCGTCAAGTTCTTGCGATTTGGGATATTTACGCCGCCCCGTTTGGTCCCGAGTTCGATATTGATCCAGCGCTCGGCAATCGCCTCTGGCAGTTCCATTCCGTCGGGCAAAGACAGCCAGATCCGCATCAGATGACGCTTCCTTTCGGGGGAATCCGGCCAGTCCTTGAAACTGGTCCGCGAATGAAACACCACATGGTTGTGGACGAACTGGAAATCGCCGGGCTCGAAGGGTATGTGCAGCGAGAATTCCGGATCATTGCAGAGATCGAGAAACAGACGAAACGCTTCCCATTGTTCTTCCGTCGTTGTAGGGGTGTCTTCGAATCTGGTCGCAGACTCGACGGAGTTCTTCAGCGGCGCATATCCAACCCCCGAATTCTTGTGCCAGCTGAAAATTGGGATACGCATCCAGGGATGTTTCCCCGCTGGAATCTCGCCGCGGCGGTCGACGGTGAGGGGATCGTAGAGCGCGTGGCAGAGTTCCGGCCGGCGGCGAAGCATCTCGTCGTGAACAGAGGCGGCGCTGACCAGCGCGCTTTGGCCGCCTTCCATCGCCGTATTGATGCAGACCAGGCCGACCACGTCGCACGCGTCGGAGTGAAATTGCAGTTCGGTGGAGGTTTGGGTGAGGCGTTTGTTGACGTCGTCAACCGGGGTGCCGATATCGATCACGTGCCCCAGCAGATGGCCGTTACGATTCTGGGCCACTGGATCGCCCACATGAAGAGACAGCCCCCAGTAGATACGGGTCAATGTTTCGCGGTCGTACTTCCGAACCGGAAGCCCGCGAAGATAGGCAAAGCCGAAATTCGCAAGGATATCCTGGCGCATCAGCTGGATCTTTTCGGTAAGCCCGGAAAGGGGAAAATCATCCTTCGTTATATCGATGATGTCCAACCCGCGTGCGCGCGAAACCGCGACCGCAGCCTCGATTTCGGCGATGTCTTCATCGCTCAGCCGATGAATCCAGCGCTCGTCCTTCTGCAGGTCGGCCGACTTCCAGGCAAACGGGCCGCCCACCGGTCCGGGGGCGTATTCCGTCTTTCTCGCTTTTTCCACTACGTCCAACATTGGTTATCCTTCGCTGTTTGAGGTTCTTGTTACTTCGGCAACAGTGTGTTGACTTCGGCTTCCATTCGAACCATCGCGTCCTTCGGGGCGGCCCTCAACGCGACCACGGACTCGAGATTGTCGGTGATGACGTCGATAATCTTCACGCTGTTGTCGCCGGGGAATCCGACCCACGCGGTGGCCCGCGGCAATTGCTGCAGGCTGGTGCGCGCGTTGGGAGCTTTGGCGTAGTAGTCGCCAAGCATCGCCGGCGTATCGATCGCGATCTGGTTGCTGGGGATGTAGCCGGTGAGGCGCGCCATAATGGTCTGCGCCTGTGCGCCACTCAGGTATTTCATGTACGCCCAAGCGGCCTTCTGCTTGTCCTTGTCCTTGGCAAACAACATCGCGGTTGCGCCACCCGACACGATCTTGGTGTCCAGCCGAGGTGTGGGGAACGGCGCAGTGCGCAGCTCAAATTTCGACCCTATCTGCTTGGTGACCAGGGTCAGCTCGGCGGACGATGAAAACTGCATGCCCAGCATACCCGCCGTGAAGTCCTGGCGGCCCTGTTCGCGGGTGTAGTTCGGCATCTTCGCGCGCGCGCTGAAATCGTGCAGCGCGGTCAGCGCCCTCATGCCCTCGGGGGAATTGAATGCTGCTTTCTTTTTGTCCTCCGTCAGCAGTTTGCCGCCATTCGTGAAAAGCAGCGCCTGCCACAGGTAATTTCCGGTGGTCTGCCAATGGATGAACATGCTCTTGGTGTCGCCACCAAGCTTGTTGATCTTTTCACTGAGGGCCAGGACGTCGTCCCAGGTCTTCGGCAGATTGTCCGGATCCCCGCCGGCGCGTTTGACAATGTCGATGTTGTAATAGGCGATCGGCGTCGACAGGGCGAAGGGCATGCCATACTGCTTGCCATCGACCTGACTGGTCGCAAGCATTCCTGGAATGTAGCCCTGCTTGGCCCAATCCTTTTCATCGTTGATAAACTGATCGAGGGGCTGGGCGAGTGCGCGGTCCACCACACCCCCCCTCAGGTTGGTGCCGCAGAAGGCCACATCCGGAACCGAACCGGCGACCGCACCGCGCAGGACGGCGGTGACGACTTCTTCGTAAGACTTGGCCGGCGCGAGCAGGTTCACCTTGATATCGGGGTTCTCGGCCATAAACTCCCTGGCGATCGTCTCGTGCGTCTCCTTGAACAGCCAGGGCAGTCCGTAGAGAACATTGATCTCTGTGGCGGCCGACGCGCTGCCACCAATCAGGGTCGCCACAAGGGCACCGAGGAAAAATCTGAGCATGAATGTATCCTTTGCTTTGGGGTTACCGGGCTGCACCCAGCGACACGCCTTGCAGGAAGCGCTTCTGGGCGACGAGAAATGCAATGATCATGGGGAGTGCGATGATGACCGCGCCGGCCATGAGAGCTCCGTAGTCGGAACCGGCTTCTTCGCTCTGGAAGAGCATCACGCCATAGGGTGGCGTAGCCATGCCGACCGAGCGCACAACCACGGACGGCCACAGCAGATCGTTCCAGTGACGAACGAACGAAAAGATACTGAAGGCGCCGATTGCCGGCAGCGCCATCGGCAGCATGATACGCAGAAGGATTTCACCTTCGCCAAGTCCGTCCAGCCGGGCCGCCTCGATGATCTCATCGGGCACTTTCATGAAGACCTGGCGAACCAGAAAGATGCCAAGGACCGAGACTGTCCATGGCAGCACGAGTGCGGTGTAGCTGTCGATCAGCCCGGCGCCGCTGACCATCAGAAAAAGCGGCAATGACAGCACGGTCGACGGAACCATCATTCCGATGATGACCAGTGCGAAAAGCGTCGTGCGGCCCGGAAAAGACAGCTTGGCCAGGGCATAGGAGCACGGGACCAGGATAACCAGCTGACAGAGCAGGATGGCGGTGCAGACGATCAGACCGTTCCACAGGAACAGCATCAGCGGCATCTGGTTCAGCGCCAATCCGTAGTTCCGGGCCGCAGCCCATGTCTGGGGCAACAGATGCAGGTCCTTGGTGAATATCTCCTCGGGCGCGCGAACCGATACCGCAATCGCCCAGACAAACGGCGCCAGGATCAGAAGCGCGCCGGCGCAGAGCACCAGATGGCGCAGCAGTTCGGTGAAGGCTGCGCGGATTTTCATGTGTAATGCACCCGGCGGCTGACATATCTGAACTGCGTGGCGCTAAAGACCAGCAGTATCAGCAGAAAGGCGACGGTCACCGTTGCCGCATAGCTGGTGCGGAAGAACACGAAGCCTTCCTGGTAGATTGTATAGAGCAGCAGCTGGGTCGCCTTTTGGGGGCCGCCCTGAGTCAGGATCGCCACCGTTTCGAAAGCCTGAAACGCGTGGATGCCGGCGGTGATCACGAGAAACAATGTCATCGGACCAAGCTGGGGCCACACGACAAGCCAGAATCGATCCCATGAGCCGCCGGCGCCATCGATCCTGGCTGCGTCCATCAGGCTCTGAGGGACATCCCGAAGGGCAGCCATATAGAAGATAGTGTTGAAGCCGACGCGCTCCCACACACCGATCATTGCCAGGGTTGGCAGCGCCCAGTTGGAATCCTTGAGCCAGTTCGGGCCGGAGACATCGATGGCGCGGAGCATCTGGTTGAACAGACCGCTGGTGGGATGCAGCAGCATTTGCCAGGCCACGGCCGCGGCAGCCAGGGTCGCTATGGTCGGCAGAAAGTAGATGGTGCGGTAAAAGTTCTGACCGATCCGGCTGCCGGCGATCAACAGCGCCACGGCCAGCCCGATCCCGACCGTCAGCGGCGCAACGGTGGCGACATAGATCAGCGTATTGAGAAGCGCGGTCTGGAATTGGCGGTCCGAGAGCAATTCCACGAAATTACTCAGACCGACAAAGGCTATCCGTGAAGAACCCATTTGCCAGTTGGTGAAGGCGATCACCACAACCGCGATCAGCGGCACGATGATCAGGCATACCAGCAGGATCGACGCCGGCAAAACCATCGACACGGCTGCCCACCGCCGATCGCGTTTTGCACGGCTCACCGCGCGAGTGCGCGTGCGTGCGGCGAGCGCGAGGCTATGCATAGGAGGGGACCGGCTGGCGGCGTTGATGCAACGTCAGGCGGTTTCCCGTGTCATCGAATAGCAATACTTTCTGGGGATCCAATTTGAGGCCCACACTATCGCCGCGGCAAGGCAGGTGGCCTTGCTCGCCGTTCATCCGGACGATGAGAGGGTGGCCAAGCCCCTTGAGCTGAACGTGTACGAGACTTTCGGGCCCCAGATTCTCGACAGCGACAACCTCGCCCACAGGAACGTTGCCGTGGATGCCGCGTGTCAATACGATGTGTTCCGCGCGAATGGCTGCAGTCACCGGCTGGCCGGCATAGGCAAGAGCGCCATTCAAGGGACAAAGCGGCTGGTTCTTGAACAGGAGCCAGCCATCCGGTCCGATGTGAGTATCGATATTGTTGATTTTTGGAGTGCCGACGAATTGTGCGACGTCCAGCGACGCCGGATTGTCGTAGAGCTCTCCGGGCGTAGCGACCTGGGCCACCTTGCCGTTGAGGATGACGGCGATCCGGTCGGACATCGTCATGGCTTCCGACTGGTCGTGGGTGACGAAGATGAAGGTCGCGCCGGATTGTCTGTGAAGGGCCGTCAGCTCCATCCGCATATGGACGCGAAGCTGTGCATCGAGATTGGAAAGAGGTTCGTCCAGCAGCAGGATCCGGGGGTTTCTCACCATCGCGCGGCCGAGCGCGACCCGCTGGCGCTGACCGCCCGACAACTGCGAAGGAAGGCGGTTCAGCAAGCTGCCGATCTGGAGGCTGTCGGCCACCCGCCCGACGTCGGCGCTGATTTGCCTTCGCACCTCTCTCGCAGTCCTGCCGATGCCGAAGCGTCCGGCGAACCGCTGCAACCGCGTGAGCCGCCGCATCGTTAGCGGCAGGCCGATGTTTTGAGCGACGGTCAAATGCGGATAGAGCGCGTAGTTCTGGAAAACCATGGCAAGATTTCGGTCCTTGGCGTCCGTACCAAGGATCGAAATGTCATCCGCCAGCACATCGCCCTGATCAGGCGATTCCAGTCCGGCGATAATGCGTAACAGTGTTGTCTTGCCACAGCCGGAGGGGCCGAGCAGGGTGATAAATTCCCCGCGCTCCACTCTCAAATCGACCGCACGCAGAACCTGCGTCGGGCCGAACGATTTCGTGAGTTGAACGATGTTGAGTTGCGACACGCCGCCACCTGATTGAGGTTTTGGCGGTGTTAGTCCGATGCGGTGACAGGCATGTGTACTGTTTGTTGCAAACAAAAGACAATCGCTCTAGCGCCGAAAAAATCGATGCAAGTGGATCCGTTGCGGCGCGATTGGCTTAGACCAGTTGCAATTTCGAACTGATGTCGCTAGTTGCAAAAAAGCCCTGCCGGCGTGACAAATGCCGGGCACAAAATACCAAGGTTACGGGAGGCAAGCAGTACCGTCGGTCCTCCCGGGAATTTCGATCCTCACCAACGCGACAGGGCCAGGCTCCCAGCGCTGTCAGCCGGCACATGGCATCATCATGAGCGAACAGCAAGAGATCCGACGACGGTCAGATCATGAGGACCGCAGTGTCTATCTTCAGATCGTGCGGCATCTCCAGGAGCAAATTCGCATCTCTTACAATGCGGGCGACCGATTGCCGTCAGAGCGCGCCCTGGCACTTGAGTTCAAGGTGCACCGGAACACAATCCGGCGGGCGATCGAAGCGTTGAACAAGGCCGGCACGATTTCGACGACCTGGGGCGCCCGAAGTGTTGTGACGAAGAAGCGGCTCAATCATCGCATCACTTTCAATACGAGCTTCACCGCGTCCGCGCTGGCAGCGGGCGTTATTCCAAGAACTGAATTGATTTCGGCCACGGAACTCCCCTCCCGCGCCTCGCTCCAGATTTGCCGTCGCGTTCTGCAAAGGGACGCAACCGGTGAGATCACCACCGTTCGGTTTGTGGATGATGAGCCGGTCTGCTGGATCCGGCATCTGCTGTTTGGGCTTGATGCGCAGCGGCTCATGGAGGGCTTCAGTGGAGCGTCCGTCCACGAATGGATGCGTGAGAAAGTCGGCGTTAGCCCTCAACGGATTGAGACCACTGTCGGGGCTGATCGTGCAACGAGCATCGATTGCAAGATGCTGCGGGTTTCCCGCGGAGCCTCGATCCTTTACTCGCATAGCGTCAATAATGATCCGCGAACGCAGGAATTGATGGAATTGTCGATCACTCGCTTCAGGAGTGAGGCTGCTGAATTGAGACTGGCGCTGTAGAGAGAGGTGCCCCGAAGCGGGAGGAGACCGTGATTTCGTGGAGAGGCAAGCGCCGCCCGCCGGCCTGCATTTGCGATGCAGGCTCATCTCGTCTGTGATAAAATACTATCGCATGTTTCCCTTTGCGATGGAGGCGCCGATGTCCATGCGCGCGTTGATCCTGCTGGCCGCGATGGGCGTGCTGCTGCAAACCGGCGTCGGCCGCGCCGACGCCATCGACGGCGACTGGTGCAGCATCGACGGATTGCGGATGTCGATCCGCGCCGAGAAGATCACCACGCCGGGCGGCAAGCAGATCGACGGCAATTACAGCCGCCATGCTTTCGACTATGTCGTCCCGGCAGGGGAAAGCGGCACGGGCGAAGTCGTGAGCATCATCCTGCGCAGCGAGTATCTCGCGCTGTCGCGCCAGGGGGCCGCCGATGCGCCCATGCGGGAATGGCATCGCTGCAAGGAGACCATCAGCCGGGCGCCGTCAATTTTCCTGCAGGCCGATGCGCGAGGCCATCGGGGACGAGGCGTTTGACGGGACCGGCCTGGAGTGTGGGCCCGTCCTTCTCCGCTGTCATGGGCAATTCGAGCAGGGCTTTAAGCACCGCCGGCGCGTTGAGAACGGCGAACGTCTCGCGCGAATTCAGAAACTGCAGCGCTTCCTCGAGGTGCCTGGCGTCTTCGATTTTCGCCCGTGCAATGGCGAGATGCGGGTCAACCTGCCCCCGGATCCGCGTGCCGTGAGCGGGCAAATTTTCCAAATGCGCCTGCAACAGGCCGGCGTCGTTGTGAAGCTCCAGCAGAGCGCAGGCGATCGCTTCCTGAGAAGCCGCCGCCAGTTGATTGGCGCGGACCAGGACCTGCGGCGGCGATGTCTGCTCGGGGGTGCCAAGCAGCCGCGGCGGGCGATCCTTCTTGCCCGACGGTATCGTCGATGACAGCAGCCCGATCGGAATCGCCAGCAACAGGCCGACGATCACCGGGGTCATCCACAGCAGCAGCGGCAATGACACCGCGTAGGCGGTGGCGGCCATCATGATTCCAAACGATGTCGGCAGCGCGTATTTGCGAATGACTTCGCGCCGCGGCACCGCGCCGTCGTCCCGGCGCTGGACCTGCCAGCCGGCATCACGCCCGAGCAGAATTTCCCCGACCGCCGAGGATTGAAAGATCATCATGATGGGCGCGATCAGGCCGGATAGAAACGTTTCCGTGACAATGCCAGCCAGCGCAACAAATCCTCCACCGAAACGCCTCCGGTTTTCCCCTTGCGCGAGAAGCAGCAGGCAGGCAAGCAGCTTGGGCACGATCAGCAATCCAATCGTGCCGAGGAAGACCCAGGCGGCGAGAATGGGGTCCTGTGCGGGCCATTTCGGAAACAGGGAGAATCCCTTCGGGAAATATTCGGGCCTGACGAACTGCGCCTGCAGCGAGATGAGGATTCCGAGCGCCAGGAAGATCAGCCAGAGCGGAGCGGTCAGGTACGAACCAATTCCCGTGAGCAAATGAAGCCGCGACACCCAGTGCAGGCCGCGCGCGGGGAGAACCATGAGATGCTGCAGGTTGCCCTGGCACCATCGCCGGTCGCGCGCGGCGAAATCCGTTAGCGAAGGCGGGCATTCCTCAAAGCTTCCGCCGAGCGCCGGCGCCATGTGAATGGCCCATCCGGCGCGCCGCATCAGTGCCGCTTCGACAAAATCGTGGCTGAGAATATGTCCGCCGAACGGCTTGCGGCCGCGCAATTCGGGAAGGCCTGCGTCCTGCGCAAAGGCGCGCACCCGGATGATGGCGTTATGTCCCCAGTAATTGCCCTCGGCGCCGTGCCACCAAGCGATCCCGGCGGCGATCAGCGGACCATAGAGCCTGCCGGCGAACTGCTGCAATCGTGCAAACAGTGTCCTGGCGTTGACCACGACCGGTAGCGTTTGAATGAGCCCGACTTTGGGATGCTGCTCCATCGCGGCGGCGAGGCGAATGATGGTGTCGCCGGTCATCAGGCTGTCGGCGTCGAGAATGATCATATGATCGTAGCCGGCGCCAAATCGTCTGACCCAATCCTCTATATTGCCGGACTTGCGCGCCGTGTTCTCGGGGCGGTGACGATAGAACAGCCTTTCGGCGCCCGCCTCGCGGCGAAGCTGCAGGAAGCATTTCTCTTCCGCGATCCAGAGCGACGGGTCGGTGGTGTCGCTCAGCACATACCAGTCGAATTGCGCAGCGTATCCGGTCTCAACGACCGATTCATGGATGGCTCGTAGCCGTGCCATGACCCGGTGGGGGTCCTCGTTGTAGGTCGGCAACAGCATCGCATTGCGGCTGCGGACTTGCGGGAGCGGTGCATTGGGGTCGATGCCGAGCACGTCCTGCTTCAGGAAAAGCAGCACGAAGAATCCGGCCAGCGAGGACATGAACGAGAATGCGACCCATGCGAACAGCAGAACGAACAGAACCAGCACCATCGCCTCCAGCGCTGTGATCCCGCCGACCTGCAGTACCTGGTACATTTCGTAACAGCCGCCAAGCGTCAGCATCGCGGTGCCGACAAAAATGCAGGCGCGCCGCGGCGTAACGGATCTCAACCCGAACTCCGGGGCGGCCCTTTGTCGCTGAAAGTCCCGCAAAGGCTGCGTCGACATTTCGAGCCTGGATTCCGGCGGCAGGAATTGATTGCGCCGGCTGTCACCCGGGCGCTCCGGGCCGGGAGCGGATGTCAGGGTGTCCATCGATAGATCCAGACCTCGGAGACCGGGTCGTTGTCCTGCATCAGCGATGCGCGGATTTCGACCGGGACGTTGTCCTTGACCGACAGTTCGAAACTCAGCCGCCAGCCGCCGATCGCAGGGTTGGGCTGGGTGACAATGTTCCGGATTTTGGCTTTCTCCGCAGTAACGACACCGCGGATTCTCTTGGGGTCCACGAGTTTCAGTTTGTCGCCGATCACATCGAGCACGAATATCTTGATGCCTTCGCCGCGGACGCCGACGCCTGTGCGCGAAAACCGGGCGAGCGACGTGGCCTTGGGCTGGTCTGGCCCCCAATGCAGACGATAGGTGTAGGTGTGCTCGCCCTTGGCTTGCAGGGGTGTCTTGGGATGCCAGAACGCGGCGATATTGTCGTGGACTTCCTCCTTGGTGGGAATCTCGATCAGCTGCACCGCTCCTTCACCCCAGTCCCCGATCGGCTCGGCCCACAGGCTCGGCCGCCGTTCAAAGCCGGATTCGATGTCCTGATACGCGGTAAAGTCCTTTTGCCGCTGCATCAATCCGAACCCGTGGGGGTTCAGGTCGGAGAAGGCGCTGATCTGAAGATCACGCGGATTTTGCAGTGGACGCCAAAGCTCATCGCCCCTGCCGTTGAAGATGGCGAGGCCGTCGGAATCGTGCACCGACGGACGGAAGTCGTCGACGTCGATCCGGTCGTTGGGTCCGAAGAAGAACATGC
>JBAQER010000732.1:0-4823 GCA_049286845.1 Bradyrhizobium sp. | reverse complement strand
CACGGCATCGAACAGCCCGCCGAGCCCGGCGCCGGCGACGGCCGCCTCCAACATCGCCGGCGATCCGTTGGAGAGGATGGCCGTCGCAAAGCCGGACTGGCGCAGAGAACGAAGCACGTCGAAGACCTCCGGGAAGGCCGCGAGCGTGCGATAGAGCTCCATCAACGTCTGGTGCAGACCCGGTTTTCGAATTGCAAGGCTATCCAGCGCGAAATCCAGGGCGTCGCCGGTGACCTGCCAGAAATCGACATAGCGGCCCTGGAGTGTCCGCAGCCAGGTGTATTGAAGCTGCTTGTCGCGCCAAAGCATCGTCAGGGCGGCGCGACTCTGTTCCGGAATATCCGGGCAGCGCGAGGCAGCGGTGGCGAAATCGAACACCGTGCCATAGGCGTCGAAGACGCAGGCGCGAATGCCAGTGAGCTTGTTCATCGAGACGTCCCCCGGATTGCAGCGTCGCTATCGATTACGCAACACGCAACGTCATTGGAAGCCCGATCTCGGGCAAGGCGGAACGGCAACGAGGCACGTGCCGGAGCGGTAGTACGACCGTCCGGCACGCGCGCCAAGCTGCAGATTTCCGGCCCTATGCCGCCTTCGGTGTTTCCCAGCGATACGCCGCGAACACGGGATCGACTTCCGTATGGAAGACGTGGTTCGAGTAGTTGCTGATGGTTTTCACTGCGATGGCGAGAATGATTTCCATCACCTGCCGTTCGCTGAAGCCTGCGGCGAGGAACACCTGGAGGTCCTGGCGGGTAGGTTTGCCGCGGCTCGCCACCATGATGCGCGTGAAGACGGACAGCGCCTGCAGCTTTGCATCCGGCAACGGCAGACCCGAGCGCAACGCACTGAGAACGGGCGCCGGAACCCCGGACATCTTCTCTCCGACCATGCTGTGCGCGGCCATGCAGTATTCGCAGCCGTTTTCATGACTGATCGTGAGGAACACGACCTCCTGCTCCGCCGGCGTGAAGCCGCCGTCTCCGCGGAAGAATTTATAGCCCACGCCATACGTTTCAAGCGCGCCCGGCGAGTTTGCCATGTTGGCATACATGTTCGGGATGAATCCGAGGCCCTTTTGCACGGCCTCGAGAGCGGCCTTTGCGCCCGGCTCGGCGTTGTCGCGGCTCTTCTTCTCCAGCGTCAGTCTTGCGATCTCAGTCATGGTCTCTTGGCTCTCCAGGTAGGCGTCGGGAAGGAAGCAGATCCAGCTCGCCGGTTGCTTTGCATGTCTGCGTGATAGTAATGCAGAGCTAATGCAGCCCGACGCGCAGGACCATGTGCGAGATTCCGGAATTCATGTCCGTAAGTTCGGGAGGATGAAATTGGACGCACTGACGGCGCTGGCGAACGGTCTCAATCTGCGGGCGAAGCTGGTCTATGCCGGCGGCGCGTGCGGGCAATGGCTGATGGACCACAACTCCGACAAGTCCATCTGGTTTCATCTCGTCGGCAAAGGCCGGGGCTGGGTCCACTCGCCGGCATGGGCGACGCCGCTGGAATTGGCGGACGGCGATTTGATCTTGTTTCTGCCGCACGCCGCACAACACTTCCTCTCCTACAGCCCGGTCCACCTTCCCGGCGACATGGATGGCACGCGCCTCACCAACTGGGATCAAGGCGAGGCCGGCTTTGTCTGCGGGGAAATTGAACTGGCTGTACCGCAGTCACCGCTGTGGCGCACGCTACCCGCCGAGATCGTTATCCGGAAAACCGAAGCAGGCGAGACATCGGCGCGGCTTATCGAACTCGTTATTGCGGAATCGGCGAGCCCGCGTTTCGGCAGCGACTCGGTGATCGAACGGCTATGCGACAGCCTCTTCATCCTCGTCATCCGCCATTGCATCGAAGCAAATCTGGTTCGGCAGGGAGTATTCGCGGCGATGCAGGATCGACGGCTGGCGACCGTGCTGCACTTGATCCACCAGGAGCCGTGGCATCCCTGGACGATCGCCGAATTCTGCACCCGCGTCGGACTGTCGAAGACCGTGCTCACCGACAAATTCAAGAAACTGATCGGTGCTTCTCCGGTCGAATACCTGACGGATTGGCGAATGCAGATCGCCGCTCGATGGCTGAAGGAATCGGGCATGACCATCGACCGCGTGGCCGGACGTTGCGGCTACGACTCGGTGCCTGCCTTCAGCAAGGCATTCAAGCGCTGCTTTGGAGTCTCCCCGGGCGCCTATCGTCGAAGTTCGACGGCGATACCTGGTTGAGGGCCGCTTCCTGCTCCAACAGTTCGCGGCAGATCCGGCTTGACGCGGCCGTCTGCGAGGACGCCGTCGCATTCGCCTGAACGATGGGGACCGGCGGGTAATTTCACTTGTTGCGGGAAGCAGGTGCCGCATCCTCATGCGGCACCTCTGGCCGTGACGAGGGCTCAGAACGTCAGGACACGGTAGCCCGCGTCGAGATATTTGGAGAGATCGACGATGCCGGATGTGCCGGGGATCGCCTTCTCATCGATCAACGACAGCCCCGCCGCCCGGACGCCATCGGTGGCGCCGAAGACATCGGCGCAGCCGCGACAGGCACCGACCACCGTATCCTTCACCGCATCGTAGAGCGCATGGGCGGGGTGGTCGAGCTTGACGACCTCGTTCACCCAGCGCACCCCTGCCCCCTGGAAGATGAGCGCGACCTCCTGCTTCTTCTCCTGAAGTTCGTAGGCGACGAACATCGCATTGAAGAGGCGGCCCAACGCCTCGTCGGAGCCGGCCTTGGGGTCCGAATAAATGAAGATAGCTGTTTTCGACATGCGGGGAGCTCCTGTTGACGGATTGTATAATTACCGAACGTTCGGTATAATACAATTGCCAACAGCAAGGCGCCCTGTCAAGTTCCATTTTAACGATCGTTCGGTTACAATGATTTGAAATGAAGCGGAGCAGTCATCCCGATGGGACGCAAGGTAGCGGTCGAAGACGCAGAATTGATGGACCGGCTAGGCCGGGTGTTTCGCGATGTCGGTTATGAAGGTGCGTCGCTGACCCTGCTGGCGGAGGCGTCGGGTCTCAAGAAGGCGAGCCTCTACCATCGCTTTCCCGGAGGCAAAGAGCAGATGGCCCGCGAAGTGCTGGAGACCGCCGGAGCCTGGCTCGACAAACACATCCTGTCGCCCCTCAAGGGCGGAGGCGCGCCGAAAGACCGTATCGGCGACATGGTCCGCCAACTCGACGCCTTCTATTCCGGCGGCAAGCAGGCCTGTCTGCTCAACATGTTGTCATCGGCGCGGATTCACGACGGGCCATTCACCGACCTGATCCGGCAGACCTTCGATGCCTGGATCGATGCGCTCACCACTGTTCTGACTGACGCCGGCGTGAACAGGACGATTGCGCGAAAACGCGCCGAACGCGGTGTGATGATGCTTCAGGGCAGTCTGGTTTTCTCACGCGGCGTGGGCACGACGCGACCGTTCCGCAGCTTTCTCAAATCCCTGCCCGGCGACCTCTTGGGTACGGCGTGAGCAGACCGCACGGTCCGATGCTGCGGCAAAGACGTTGCGGACCTGACGGTGAAATCGGTCTTTACCCCTGCCCGTCCTCCAGCCCGTACTCCCGATAGATCGTCAGCGGATCGCGGTCGGGAAACAATCTGCATTTCGCCTGCGCCAGATGCAGGTTCACGCTGCCGGGCAGGCAACCGGCGGCCAACAGCTTCTTCACATCTTCCATGTGGGCGCGCGGCTGGTTGACCGGCGGCAGCTGTTCCAGCGCGACCAGCGCCGTGGCCAAGGCTTCCGTGACAACCCATTCATCGTGTCCCGTAATTCCCTTTTTCGGCATCTGGACAGCCTCGCTTCACGGTGCAGATCGGATTTGATCGCGGCTCTGCGGCTGAATTGCGGAGCACATGCCTGGGTGGCCGACCGCGCCGGCCTCGATGCTCGCGGCTCGGCTCACCGGCTACCGCTTATCGAAAGGAACATATTGCTGGTACTCCTTCGGCACCTGGCTTCGATAGCGCGAGGGAACGGTGCCTTGGTCGATCGACCTGTCGATCTCCTGCTGCCTGGTTTCCTTCTTCGCGGCCTTCTTCTTGGTCTTGGCCGGTTCGGTCGTCGTCGTCGTTTCCTTTGAGGTTGATGCCGGCGGTGTCGTTGCCGCGGCAGGCGCCGGTGTCGTCGTTGCGGCAGGCGCAGGTGTCGTTGTTGCGGCAGGCGGTGTCGTCGTTGTGGCCGCCGGCGCTGTTGTCGTCGCCCCCGTGCCGCTACCGGATGAGGTCTGGGCCAGCACCGCACCGGCCGGCAAGGACACGAAAGCAATCATTGTTGCGATAAGGAAAGCTTTTTGCATGGAAAAAACTCCAACATTGGCCCGGCCCGCAATGCAGTCAGCGTAATCCCGCGGCGTTGCGCCGTGCAAGGCGCCTTCGAATGATGTTTTTGTGAGGAGTTGGGCTCTCGCTCGACCCTATTGGGTTCGATTTCCGCCCCGGGGCCGCCAGCCGGCGGCCTCTTGCTCGGCGCTCACCGCCAATCGCAGCAATCCGTCGGGATCCCCCGCCCTGTTGATAACCCGACCGCCCCGGCGCGGGCGGGGTGACAGTGGGCTGCGACGTGTTATCGACGGGACGCCTTTGCCCAGGACGGAACGGAACACCATGCGGATTACCCTCGTCGGCTCCCGCCATTTCGGCGTCACGACCCTGAACATGCTGCGCCAGCACGGCGTCGATATCGTCCGGGTGGTGGTCGCCGACGCCGAGGACCGGCTTGCCGCCGCCGCCAGGGCTGCAGGGATCGAGGTCATCGTGCAGGCCGATCCCAAGCTCGTGGTCGCCTCGGAAATCGCAGCGGGTACCGACCTGATCGTGAC
>JBAQER010000731.1:0-10543 GCA_049286845.1 Bradyrhizobium sp. | reverse complement strand
CAGCCGGTAGCAGATGCCGGGCTCGGTGCGGCCGGCGCGGCCGCGGCGCTGATCGACCGCGGCGCGCGAGGCGCGCACCGTTTCCAGACGCGTCAGCCCGATATCGGGCTCGTAACGTGGCACCCGCGCCACGCCGGAATCGACCACGATGCGCACGCCCTCGATGGTCAGCGAGGTCTCCGCGATCGAAGTCGCCAGCACCACCTTGCGATGGCCCTTTGGGGCGGGCGCGATGGCGCGGTCCTGCACCCCGGCATCGAGGGCGCCGAACAGCGGCACGATCTCGGTCGAAGCGTCGTGGACGCGTTCGCCGAGAAAATTCTGGGTGCGGCGGATTTCGGCGGCACCGGGCAGGAACGCCAGCACCGAGCCGGGATCGGCGCGCAGCGCCATCGCGATCGCATCCGCCATCTGCCGCTCCAGCGGCGCATCTGCCTTGCGGCCGAGATAGCGGGTCTCGACCGGAAAGGCGCGGCCCTCGCTGGCGATAACCGGCGCGTCGCCGAGCAGTTTTGCCACCCGCGCGCCATCGAGCGTCGCCGACATCACGAGAATGCGCAGATCCTCGCGCAGACCCGTTTGCGCGTCGCGCGCCAGCGCGAGGCCCAGATCGGCATCGAGCGAGCGCTCATGAAATTCGTCGAACAGCACGGCGGCGACGCCAGACAGTTCCGGATCGTCGAGAATCTGCCGCGAGAAGATGCCCTCGGTCACGACCTCGATTTTGGTGGCGCGCGACACTTTCGAGCCGAAGCGGACGCGGTAGCCGACGGTGTCGCCGACGCGCTCGCCCAATGTCTTTGCCATGCGCTCGGCGCTGGCACGGGCCGCGATCCGCCGCGGCTCCAGCACGATGACCTTCCTGTTGGCGATCCAGGGCGCATCCAATAGCGCCAGCGGCACCCGCGTGGTCTTGCCGGCGCCCGGCGGCGCCACCAGCACCGCGGCGTTGTTGCCCGCGAGCGTGCGCGCCAGTTCGTCGAGAACCGCGTCGATCGGAAGGGGCGTGTCGAAGCTGCGGGACAAGGTCTCTGATCCGTCATCACCCGCGAAGGCGGGTGATCCAGTAAACGCCGGCGTTACTGATCGCGAGGACTGGGAGTACTGGATACCCCGCCTGCGCGGGGTATGACAGCAACGCCGGCCTCACCCCCGCGGCTCGGCCGAGCGCCCGACGCTCTCATAAATGAAGCCGAGCGCCGCCATTTCCTCGGGGCGATAGATGTTGCGGAGGTCGACCACCACCGGCTGCGCCAGCTCGCTTTTCAGCCGCTCCAGATCGAGGGTGCGGTACTGCACCCACTCGGTCACCACCACCATGGCGTCGGCGCCGCGCACGCAAGTGTAGGGATCGGCGCAATACTCGATGTCGGGCAGTTCGCGGCGTGCCTGCGCCATGCCGACCGGATCGTGCGCGCGCACCTTGGCGCCCAGATCGAGCAACCCGGTCACCAGCGGGATCGACGGCGCCTCGCGCATGTCGTCGGTGTCGGGCTTGAAGGTGAGGCCGAGCACGGCCACGGTCTTGCCGCGCAGGCTGCCGCCGGCCGCATTCGCCACCTTGCGCGCCATCGCGCGCTTGCGATTGTCGTTGACCGCGAGCACCGCCTCGACGATCCGCAGCTGCACGTCATGATCGAGCGCGATCTTGACCAGCGCGCGGGTGTCCTTGGGAAAGCATGAGCCGCCGAAGCCGGGACCGGCATGCAGGAATTTCGAGCCGATGCGGTTGTCGAGACCGATGCCGCGCGCGACCTCCTGCACGTCTGCGCCGACCTTCTCGGCAAGATCGGCGATCTCGTTGATGAAGGTGATCTTGGTGGCGAGGAAGGCGTTGGCGGCGTATTTGATCAGTTCCGCGGTGCGCCGCGCCGTGAACATCAGCGGCGCCTGGTTGAGCGACAGCGGCCGGTAGATGTCGCCGAGCACCTTGCGCGCGCGGGCGTCCGAGGTGCCGACCACGATGCGGTCGGGAAACTTGAAGTCGCGGATCGCCGCACCCTCGCGCAGGAACTCTGGATTGGACGCCACCACGACATCGGCGGACGGATTGGCTTCGTGGATCAGCCGCTCGACCTCGTCACCGGTGCCGACCGGCACGGTCGATTTGGTGACAACCACGGTGAAACCATCCAGCGCCGCGGCGATCTCGCGCGCGGCGGTATAGACGTAGCTCAGGTCGGCATGGCCGTCGCCGCGCCGCGACGGCGTGCCGACGGCGATGAACACCGCATCGGCCTCGGCGACCGGTGCTGCCAGATCGGCGGCGAAATCCAGCCGCCCGGCCTTGACGTTGGACGCCACCAGCATATCGAGCCCGGGCTCGAAAATCGGGATTTCGCCCCGGCGCAGGCTGGCGATCTTGTCGGCGTCCTTGTCCACGCAGGTGACGTGATGGCCGAAATCGGCAAAACAGGCGCCGGAAACCAGCCCCACATAGCCCGTGCCGATCATGGCAATGCGCATCTCAAAACCCGTCGATAATGGTTAATTCCGAGCCCGATTTCGAGGCGGTCTTTAAAGCATTTCCGGCCCGAGGGGAAACCGGAAGGTTCCGAAAAACCGGCATATCCTTTGAATGAATAAAGGAGAACGAAACCGATTCCGCCGATGATGCGGCGAAAAGGGACACCCATGACCACAAACGGCACATCCGCAGGCGCAACGCGTCCCATCCAGTCAATGCCCGGCCGCATCGACTGGGTCGACTATGCCAAGGGCATCTGCATCGTCATGGTGGTCATGATGCATTCGGTGCTGGGCGTCGAGGCGGCCGCCGGCCAGACCGGCTTCATGCACATCCTGGTCGCTTTCGCCAAGCCGTTCCGGATGCCGGATTTCTTCCTGATCTCGGGCCTGTTTCTCGCGGTCGTGATCGACCGCGACTGGCGCACCTATCTCGACCGCAAGGTGGTGCATTTCGCCTATTTCTACGTGCTGTGGGTGACGATCCAGTTCGGCTTCAAGGCGCCCTCCTTCGCCGCCGAGGCGGGCTGGGCCCATGTCGGCTTCCTGTATCTGGAATCCTTCATCGAGCCGTTCGGCACGCTGTGGTTCATCTATCTGCTGCCGGTGTTCTTCGTCGTCACCAAGGCGAGCCGCAAACTGCCGCCGGCCCTGATCTGGGGCGTGGCGGCGCTGCTGGAGATGGCGCACATCTCGACCGGCTGGACCGTGATCGACGAGTTCTGCGCACGCTTCGTCTATTTCTATTCCGGCTACCTGTTCGCTGGCCTGGTGTTCGCCTGGTCGGACCGGGCGCGGGCGCGCCCTGCGTGGGCGCTCGCGGGCCTCGCACTCTGGGCGCTGGTCAACGGCAGCCTGGTCGAATTGGGCTTCAGCGAATGGCCGCTGGTCTCGCTGGCGCTGGGGCTTGCGGGCGCTCTCGCCATCGTCACCGCGGGCACGCTGCTGGCGCGCGCGCACTGGCTGAATTTCCTGCGCTATTGCGGCGAGCATTCGATCGTCATCTATCTGGCGTTCTTCCTGCCGATGGCGGCGACGCGGACGCTGCTGCTGAAGACCGGTTTGATCCACGATATCGGGACGATCTCGCTTGTAGTCACCGTGGTCGGCATCGCCGGCGCGCTGGCGATCTGGCGGATCGCGCTTCTTGCCGGCGCCAATTTCCTGTTCGAGCGCCCGGCAACGTTCTGGATCGCGCCGAAGAAGGCTCGCCCAACATTGCAGGCGGCGGAGTAGATGGGATTTGTCATTGCCGGGCTTGACCCGGCAATCCATCCGCTTTCACGAGACTCTTTCGAAGATGGATGGATGCCCGGATCAAGTCCGGGCATGACAAGAGCATGTGCGGTGCCGGCGCCGTTCACGCCCCCTCGATCTTCACGCCGCCCTTCATCTGCGTCAGCTTCGCGCGAAACGCCTCGGCGTCGCCGAAATCGGCAAAGCCCTGGTAATACGGATGCGGGCCGAGTACCCGGCGGGCATGCTTGATCGGGCACCAGTAGATCTCGGTGCGCGCCGCCACCTCGCGCATGAAGGCGAATGCGCCGTTGACGTAGGAGCAATAGGCGCAATTGATTTTTTCGATGGCGTTGAGATAGGCGAGATGGTGGCGGTCGAACACCAGATAATCGCGGCGGCGCACCTTCGGAATTTTGTAGACCGGAAAGCAGATCGCCTGAAAGGCCATGACGCAGAGATCGACCAATACGATCGGGATAACCAGCAAATAGATCACCGGCGCGCTCAGGATCATCAGCGGATTGGCGTCGAGCAGATAGCGCGTCACCCGCGTCTTGAGTTCGCGGTGGATCCGCAGCACCTCCCGCTCGAACACGATCCGGCGGTTTTCGAGGTGGAAACGCAGCTCCTCCCGCCGTTTGGCCAGTTCGACCTCGATATCGGCCTGAACCTGGCGCAGCTTCTCCATGAGTTCGTCGAGTTGCGTGGCCATATCCGTTCCTTCGGTGCGACTGTCTCCGCACGGGGACATGGAACGGCGCCCATTGCAACTCCCGCCGGGGATAGCCGGCCGGACACAAAAATCGCGGCACAACCGCCGCCAAAGGCTGTCAATTCACGCAAAAATCCCTAAGTTTCGGCCATGCCAAAAACATCCCCCAAAGCAGCTGCCAAACCCGTTGCCGTCAAGGTGCCCGCCAAGGGCGACCATGTCTTTCTGGTCGACGGCTCCTCCTATATTTTCCGCGCCTATCACGCGCTGCCGCCGCTGAACCGCAAATCCGACGGCCTGCAGGTCAATGCCGTGCTCGGCTTCTGCAACATGCTGTGGAAGCTGCTCCGCGACATGCCGCCGGACAACCGCCCCACCCATCTGGCCATCGTGTTCGACAAGTCGGAAATCACCTTCCGCAACAAGCTCTATCCCGACTACAAGGCTCACCGGCCGCCGGCGCCGGACGATCTGATCCCGCAATTCGCGCTGATCCGCGAGGCGGTGCGCGCCTTCGACCTGCCCTGCCTCGAACAGGGCGGCTTCGAGGCCGACGATCTGATCGCGACCTATGCCCGCGAGGCCGGCGAGCGCGGCGCCACCACGACCATCGTTTCCTCCGACAAGGACCTGATGCAGCTCGTCACCGACAAGGTGACCATGTACGACACCATGAAGGACCGCCGCATCGGCATCCCTGAAGTGATCGAGAAATTCGGCGTGCCGCCGGAGAAGGTGGTCGAGGTCCAGGCGCTGGCGGGCGATTCCACCGACAATGTGCCCGGCGTGCCGGGCATCGGCGTCAAGACTGCCGCGCAGCTGATCGCCGAATATGGCGACCTCGAGACACTGCTCAAGCGCGCCGGCGAGATCAAGCAGCCGAAGCGGCGCGAGGCGCTGATCGGGAATGCCGAGAAGGCGCGGATCTCGCGGCAGCTGGTGCTGCTCGACGACAAGGTCAAGCTCGACGTGCCGCTGGCCGAGCTCGCGGTACATGAGCCCGACGCGCGCAAGCTGATCGCGTTCCTGAAGGCGATGGAATTTTCCACCCTCACCCGCCGCGTCGCCGAATATTCGCAGATCGATCCGTCGGACGTGGAAGCCGATGAGAAGAACGCCAGCGGCGCCAGCGGCAAATCGGCAGGCTCGCCGCCTCCGCCGCGCGCCGCCAGTGGCGATCTGTTCGGCGATCAGGCTCCGCCTGCACCCGCCAAGGGTAAGAGCAGTGCGCCCGGCGCGGGAAAAGACAGCAAGCCGGATAGATCGAACGTCGTCCTGACCCCCCACGCGCTCGCCGCCGCCCGCGCCGAAGCCGCGCGCAAAACGCCGGTCGATCGCAACAAGTACCAGACCATCCGCAGTCTCGACCAGCTCGAGGCCTGGATCGCGCGGGTGCATGACGTGGGCTATTTCGCCATCGAGGCCAAGGCGAACTCGATCGACCCGATGCAGGCGGAGATGTCGGGCATTGCGCTGGCACTGGCGCCTAACGACGCCTGCTATGTCCCGCTCGCGCACAAGGCGTCGGGCGACGGTGCCGGCCTGTTCGCCGCCGGCCTTGCGCCCGACCAGATCAGTGCGGCCGACGCGCTGGAGGCGCTGCGGCCGCTATTGGAGTCGGCAGGCATCCTGAAGATCGGCTTCAACATCAAGTTCAACGCCGTGATGTTCGCGCAACACGGCATCACCCTGCAGAATCACGACGACGCGCAGCTGATGTCCTATGCGCTCGATGCCGGGCGCAATTCGCATGCGCTCGATGCGCTGTCCGAACGCTGGCTCGGCCACGCCATCATCAGCCACGGCGAACTCACCGGCAGCGGCAAGGGCAAGCTCGCCTTCGATCAGGTCGCGATCGACAGGGCGACGGCTTATTCGGCCGAAGATGCCGACGTGATCCTGAGGCTGTGGCAGGTATTGAAACCGCGCCTGGTCGCCGAGCGCATGGCCACCGTCTATGAGACGCTGGAGCGGCCGCTGATCTCGGTGCTGGCGCGGATGGAGCGGCGCGGCATCTCGATCGACCGCCAGGTGCTCTCGAGGCTGTCGGCCGATTTCGCCCAGACCGCGGCGCGGGTCGAGGCCGAAATCCAGGAAATCGCCGGCGAGCCGGTCAATGTCGGCAGTCCCAAACAGATCGGCGACATCCTGTTCGGCAAGATGAGCCTTCCCGGCGGCACCAAGACCAAGACCGGGGCGTGGTCGACGACGGCGCAGGTGCTCGATGATCTCGCCGAGCAGGGCCACGACCTCCCGAAGAAGATTCTCGAGTGGCGGCAGGTCTCGAAACTGAAATCGACCTATACCGACGCGCTGCCGACCTACGTGCACCCGCAGACCCATCGCGTCCACACCACCTACGCGCTGGCGGCGACCACCACCGGGCGGCTGTCGTCGAACGAGCCGAACCTGCAGAACATTCCGGTTCGTACCGAGGACGGCCGCAAGATCCGCCGCGCCTTCATTGCTTCCCCCGGCCACAAGCTGGTGTCGGCGGATTATTCTCAGATCGAACTACGGCTGCTTGCCGAGATCGCCGATATCCCGGTGCTGAAACAGGCCTTCAAGGACGGGCTCGACATTCACGCCATGACGGCCTCGGAAATGTTCGGTGTGCCGATCAAGGACATGCCGGGCGAGGTGCGCCGCCGCGCCAAGGCGATCAATTTCGGCATCATCTACGGTATCTCGGCGTTCGGGCTTGCCAACCAGCTCGGCATCGCCCGCGAGGAAGCCTCCGCCTACATCAAGAAATATTTCGAGCGCTTTCCGGGCATCCGCGCCTACATGGATGCGACGCGGGATTTCTGCCGCAGCCACGGCTATGTCGAAACGCTGTTCGGCCGGAAGTGCCATTACCCCGACATCAAGGCTTCCAACGCCTCGATCCGCTCCTTCAACGAGCGCGCCGCGATCAACGCGCGCTTGCAGGGCACCGCCGCCGACATCATCCGCCGCGCCATGACGCGGATGGAGGATGCTCTCGCCGAGAAAAAACTCTCGGCGCAGATGCTGCTGCAGGTCCACGACGAGCTGATCTTCGAGGTGCCCGACGAGGAAGTCGCCGCGACCTTGCCGGTGGTGCAGCACGTCATGCAGGACGCGCCGTTCCCCGCAGTGGTGCTGTCGGTGCCGCTGCATGTCGATGCGCGGGCCGCGAACAATTGGGACGAGGCGCATTGAGCGTTTTCACCGCGCCGAAAGCCCAAACCAGTCTGCAACCCCGCCGTGGACCAGCGATGAAAATCATTGCGATTTCCGGCAGCCTTCGCGCTGTCTCCTTGAACACCGCGGTACTTCACGCCGCCGGCCGCCTCGCTCCTGCCGGCGCGGAAATCGAGGTATATGAAGGAATCGGGCAGCTTCCCTTCTTCAATCCCGACCTCGATGGCGAACGCCTGCCCCGGCAGATCGCCGATTTTCGCAACATTATCGGAACAGCCGACGGACTCCTGATTTCCAGCCCCGAATACGCCCGTGGCGTCGCCGGGGTGACAAAGAATGCGCTCGATTGGCTGGTGGGCAGCTTTGAATTTCCGAACAAGCCGGTGGCGCTGATCAATACTTCGCCGCGAGCGACCCACGCGCAAGCAGCTCTGACGATCACGCTCGAGACGATGTCGGCGCGACTCGTCAAGGACGCGTCGATTACGCTGCCGTTACTCGGCACGGTGAACGACGCGGATAGCATCGCGGCGAATCCCGAGTTTGCCGACCCGCTCCGGAGCGCGCTCGAGATCTATGTTCGTGCGCTCAGGGCCATTGCGGAAGAAGAATTGCACTCGGAGCAATTTACGAAATGACATCGCGACATCACGCGCGGTAGAAACCGCGCGAATTCACTTCGCGAGTCCCCCATGCCCGACCTCACCTCCCTGCTCGGCTTTGCCCTGGTCGCGCTGACCATGGTGCTGACGCCGGGGCCGAACATGATCTACCTGATCTCGCGTTCGATCACGCAGGGGCCGATGGCCGGCATCATTTCGCTCGGCGGCGTCGCGCTCGGTTTCGTGTTCTACATGCTGTGCGCAGCGCTCGGCATCACCGCGCTTTTGTTCGCGGTGCCGTTCGCCTATGACGCGCTGCGGCTCGCCGGCGCCGCCTATCTCATGTGGCTGGCGTGGCAGGCGCTCAAGCCCAACGGCCGCTCGCCGTTCCAGGTGCGTGAACTCGCGATCGATACCCCGCGCAAACTGTTCGCGATGGGCCTGTTCACCAACCTGCTCAATCCCAAGGCCGCGATGCTCTATCTGGCGCTGCTGCCGCAGTTCATCGATCCGGCTCACGGCAGTGTGCTGACGCAGTCGCTGGCGCTCGGCTTCACCCAGATCGCGATCAGCGTCAGCGTCAACGCGCTGATTGCGCTGGCCGCCGGCTCGATCGCGCTGTTCCTCGGCACCAGGCCGAGCTGGCTCCTGGTGCAGCGCTGGCTGATGGGCACCGTGCTCGCCGGGCTGGCAGTGAAGATGGCGCTGGAGACGAAACGGGCGTGAGAGCTTCTTGCTTCACCTCTCCCGCTTGCGGGGGAGGTCGACGCGCGAAGCGCGGCGGGGGGCTCTTTCCCAGAGCTCGAACCGCCGCCACGCGGCGCCACCCCCACCCCGTCCCTCCCCCGCAAGCGGGAGAGGGAGCAGATCAATCCAGCTTCGCTTCCATGCCGCGCTTGACCGCCGGCCGCGCCATCAGGGCGTTGTACCAGCGTTCGACGTTCGGAAAATCCTTCAGCTCGACCTTGTGGCGCGGGTGGCGCCAGGCCCAGCCTAGAATGGCGAAGTCGGCGACCGACAAGGGTCCGGCGACGAATTCGTTGGTTGCCAGGCGGCGGTCCAGCACGCCATAGAGCCTTCGCGTCTCCGCCATGAAGCGCTTCAGGCCATAGGCGCGGTCCGTCTCGTTCTCCAGCGCGATGAAGTGATGCACCTGGCCGGGCATCGGCCCGAAGCCGCCCATCTGCCACATCAGCCATTCATAGACCGGAATACGGTCGATCAGGGGGACGGGCAGGAACTTGCCGGTCTTCTCGCCGAGATAGAGCAGGATGGCGCCGGATTCGAATACGCTGACGCGCTTGCCGCCGGGACCGTCGGGATCGACGATTGCGGGGATCTTGTTGTTGGGGCTGATGGCGAGGAATTCCGGTGCCATCTGCTCGCCCTTGCTGATGTTCACGGGAAATACCTTGTACGGCAGTCCCATCTCCTCCAGCGCGACCGAGATCTTGCGGCCGTTCGGCGTGTTCCAGGTGTAGAGTTCGATGGTCATTTTCGTCGTTTCCCCCGCGAAGCGGGGTATTCAGTAGCCCGGAACCCCGGGAGGTTACAACCGCTGCTGCCGCCGGTGCCGATAGGGACACCATGCGTTGTTGACGGAACGAGATCGGCGCTGGAATGTGCCCGCGGTCGCCGATAGATTGCGCCCGCCCTCAGCCCCGAGAACAACGCCTTGTCCAAATCAGCTTCCCGCGCCCGCCTCGCCGAGATCATCCGCAAGCGCTCGTTCGGGCGCGGCGAAATCACGCTGGCCTCGGGCCGCAAGAGCGATTTCTATTTCAACCTGAAGCCGACCATGCTCGATCCCGAAGGCGCGACGCTGCTGGCGGAACTGACCTTTGAGGCGCTGAGGGACGATAACCTGGATTATGTCGGCGGCTTAGAGATGGGCGCGGTGCCGCTCGCCGGCGCGATCGCGCAACTGTCCTGGATCAAGGGCCATCCGATCGCGGCGTTCTTCGTGCGCAAGAAGCCGAAGGAGCACGGGGCCCGGCTCGCGGTCGAGGGCCTCGCCAAGGGCGAAACCCTGCAGGGCAAGCGTATCGTGATCGTCGAGGACGTCACCACGACAGGCGGCTCGGCGTTGAAGGCGGTGGAAGCGGTGCGCGACGCCGGCGGCGAGATTGTGCTGGTCTTCACCATGGTCGACCGCGAAGAAGGCGCCAGCGAAACCTTCGCGGAGGCCGGACTGAACTTCCGCTCGCTCTACAAGGCCAGCGAATTTTTGAAGGGCTGACAACCCCAATGGCTTTTCTTCTTACCTCTCCCGCTTGCGGGGGAGGTCGACGCGCTCGCAGAGCGCGGCGGGTGGGGGCTCTCACCGTTCACACCGCATTCTCGTCAGGCACCCCCACCC
>JBAQER010000730.1:0-6351 GCA_049286845.1 Bradyrhizobium sp. | reverse complement strand
AACACGCTGGTGGGCGTGAACCTGCGCGAGCACATCAAGGTGGGCTGCGCGGGCAAGGTGGTGAGCGCCTTCGACATCGTGCGCGCCATGGCGATCGGCGCCGACTGGTGCAATTCGGCGCGCGGCTTCATGTTTTCGCTGGGCTGTATCCAATCGCTGAGCTGTCATACCGACCGCTGTCCGACCGGCGTTACCACCCAGGATCCCACGCGCAACCGCGCGCTGGTGGTGCCGCACAAGATCGAGCGTGTGTACAACTATCATCATGCGACGCTGCATGCGCTGGCGGAGCTGCTCGCCGCCGCCGGTCTCGAACATCCGCGCGAATTGCGGCCGATCCATTTCTCGCAGCGAAGCTCGACCACCGAGGTGCAGACATTCGCGCAACTTTATCCGTCGCTTCGCCCGGGCGAGTTGATCGAGGGCACCAGCGATCCGCGCTTCCGCGACGCTTGGGCCGTGGCGCGGGCGGAGACCTTCGCGCCGGCGGGGTAGGGCTGCGCTATAGCCGCATGTCGTCACTGCGAACGCAGGGAAACTAGAACTCGCCGTGGAAGCGGCCCGAGAAGATGTGGACCGGCCCGCGGTCGGCATTGTAGGCGGGGTTGGTGATGAGCTGGTAGTCGGCGGTCAGCGTGAGCTGCTTGTTGAGCGCGTAGGCGTAATAGGTTTCGAGGACGCGCTCGCGCCGGTAGTTGAGCGCGCCGTCGCCGATCAGCACGCCGAGCCCGCCGGCGGCGACGAAGTCGCGGTGATCCCGGGACAGCGCGTTGATGGCGCCGCCGATCCCGATCACGTCGTCGGGCCTTCCCCATTTGGCGCCCTTGATCGAAGCCCCAAGCGACAGCGAGGCATCTATATCGGTGAACGCCATGATCTCGGTCCTGCCGTCGTTCCAGCTCCAGCGCCCGAACAATCCGACCTGGTCGTTCAAGGCCTGTTCGAAGCTGACGACGTAGCCGTATTTGACGCGGCCCCTGCGGGTCTGCGCGATGTCGAGATCGAACGCCGGATTGTTCAGGGTCTCGCGGTAGCTGCCGGAATTGGCGCTGTTGAACCAGGCGATGGTGCGCAGTTTTCCCGGCTGCGAAAACAGCGAATAGCGCGTCTCCAGTTCGATCGCATAGGTTCCGCGCTCGAACACTTTCGTGTCGAAGCTGTTGGCGTTGGATACCGACTGCATCAGGAAATAGCCTGCGCGCAGCGCCCATTGCTTCTGATTCAACTCCGCGGTGGCGCCGTAGGTCAGCCCGACCTTGTCAGCCGAATAATCGAACGCGCCGGGCGCCCACATCGACCAGTTCATGAAGTCCTTGCGGGTATCCTTGGCGTAGGAATTGCCGTCGAAGACATCCATGACCGCGAACTTGCCGGCCTGCAGCGTCAGCCGCGATACGTCGACCTTGTTGGCGAGCTGGCCGGGTCCGCTCGCCAGTTCTTCCTGCTCGCCGCCGAACCCAAAAGTCTGCCGCAGGAACAGCCGCGAGGTGTTGTAATGCGGGTAGGGGAAATTGGATTTTTGCGCTTCGCCGCTGGGAAAGCCCGCGGCGCCGACGGTATTGTTCAAGCCGAAGCCCTGCAGCAGTTCGGGGTTGTAGTAGACCTCGCCGCCCTCCCACAGCCGGGCGTTCAAATACAGACCATTGCTCCAGGTCGCCTGCGCCTGCGGCGCCGGCGTAAAACTGTTGGTTCCGGTATAGGGCGCGCGAAAGCGCGGATAGCCTTGCGGCAGATAAGTCGTCTGACCGTGAATTTCCCACCGATCGGATTCCGGATCGCTCAGCGACGTCTTCGGCGAGAAATTGGGCGATCCCGGCCAATCGACCTTGCGATTGAGGCCGACGCGGATCGACTGGAAATCCAGGGGCGAGGAATATTGCGTGCCTGAGGGAAACCGGATGTTGGCATCCTCGAACCGGTTGTAGAGATATTCCAGCTTCAGGCTCCAGTGCGGCGCGAAGGCATATTCGACGCCGGCGCCGGCAGCCCAGCCAAGCCGGAGGTTCAGGTGCTTTTCCTCGTTGCCGTTGGCAGGCGTGTTGCTGAAGCGCTCGCCGGCATAGGCCAAGCCGCCGGTGGCATAGAGCAGCCAGTGGCCGGAAGCGTAACCGAGACGGCCGCGCACTGTTCCGACATAGTCCAGATGCTCGACGATTTCGGACTGCGGCGTCGCCAGCACGGCGACGATCGAATCCGAGATGAGATAATTCGGAGAAGTGAGATCGGCTTCGACGCCGAACAAGAGCCCGGACGGCAGCCGCACATTGTAGCCGGCCTGAACGCCGCCGATCATGCCGGCGCTGGCGCTGTTGCTTGCGGTGGCGTTTAGCAAGGGATCGGTGAGAACCGCGCTGGTCGGGGCACGGCCGTAGCCGGCATGCGCGCCGATATAAAGCCCGGTCCAGTCGAACGCCGGCTGAACGGGCGGCGCCTTGCGCGGCAAGTTGGCGTCGGCGGCGACGGCCGCGCCATCGAATGCAAGCAGGCTCAGCGTGATGCCGGCGAACGCGCCTTTCCGGGATCGGCCGACGCGGGTCATCGCGTGGTTTCCGGCGCGCACATGGGTGCGGAAGTTTTCGTCACTAATGTCATGCGCCGCGCTGCCCCCAGCAAATCCAAGCTTTCGCTGCAGCCGTCCGGATTTGCCGCCCTCTGCGGTCAAAAATCCAGATCGTCCCCAGCCGCCATCCACTCCTGAGAGTGCCTATTGCAAGTCATTCGCAATTGCAAGAAGCAATTGGAACCCTGCGCCGAATATCGCATCGCATAGTGACTAGCCTGCAACACAATGAAACCGTTCCAGTTTCAAGGAATTCCAGCTTCAAAAAGTTGACCCGCCCGGGGACAACCGGGCGGGTCGGAGTGCGGCATGGGGTGGATGAGGCGCCCATGCCGGACGCAGAATCCACAATCAGGGCGTTTTCGGGCGAAGCGGTTCGGGAAACCGCGACAATCCCCTCAAGCCGATCATCAGAAGTTGCAGGTGCGAACGCGGCCCATGTAGTTGCCGTAGACGTCGAACTGGCGCACCCAGCCGCAGCGGCGATAGCCGTCATAGTAGTAGCCGCCATTGCTGGCCGCGATTGCGGTGCCGACGACGGCAGCGCCGAGCAGGCCGGCTCCGATGCCCCAGCCGAGCGGCTTGGCCTGAGCCTGTGAGGTGGTGGACGCAACGGTGCCGGTAACGGCAAGGGTAGCGAGGGCGAGCGCGGCGATTTTGGTCTTGATCGACATGAGAAACTCCATCCGGTTGAACGCGGCACCGTTTTGGTCCGCATGGCCAGTTGGACGGAGGCTCCCCGAATCCGGTTCGAACCGGCCCCATTAACTCCAGGCAATGTTTAATCGATCGTGATTACAACAGGTTATCCCGGAGATCAGGGCTTCGGGCCGGTCCCGAGCGTCGCCGGATCGAACTTGTCGACGTCGCCAAGCAACTCGCAGAAGGCGCGCGCGCCGTAATCGAGCAGGCGTTCGCCCTTCGCCGCGGTGGCCAATGTCGCATCGCCGGCAGCGCCGCTCTCGTGCAGGTCCTGGGCCTGCCACGCGAACGGCACCGGCCGGTGCGCCGAAAGCCAGCGGTATTCTCTTTCCATCGCGATGCTGTTGGGCCGGAAATCAGCAATCGCCTGCTTGCGCACATGCTGCGGATAGCGCGCCAGCATGATCGAGGTCTCGACCGCGCCGCCATGGATGCCGTGGCGCAACTCTTCCGCCGAGAACAATCCCTCCGGCGTGCCGAAGCGCGACCAGCTCGTGGTGACCGCGAGAAGCCCGTGATGCGCGCGCAGATCCTGCGCGACCAGACTCATCGCGGCGCTGTTGCCGCCATGGCTCGTGACCATCACCAGCTTTCTCAAGCCCGCGCGCGCCACGCTCTCGCCGAGCGCCATCCAGCTCTTGAGCGCAACCTCGGTCGGCAGCGTCAGCGTGCCCGGATAGTGGATGTGCTCGGTGGAAATCCCGACCGGCTGAACGGGCAAGAACGTCGCCGGAACAGTGTCCGGCAGCAATTCGCGTACCCGCGCCAGATAGGCCTCGCCGATCATGACGTCGGTCTCGACGGGCAGATGCGGGCCGTGCTGCTCGGTCGCCGCCAGCGGCAGCACCGCGATCCACCGCGCCGCCTCGGCCGGGGAAATCTCGGGCCAGCGGATCTCGGCCCAGTCGCGGGGAGGAAGCAGGGAAGTCATCGAGCCAAGCGTTTCTTTGAGCCGATTTGCGAGGTAGTTTGCTAGGGAGTTTGGTATCCATTCCGGGGACGCCATCGCGTCCATCCCATCCCATCATGGGCCAGAACGATCGACGGAGTCCAACCATGAAGCCGGCCTTTTTGCCGCGAGCGTTAACCACAGCCCTCACGGCCCTGTTTGCGGCGATCGCACCGGCGTCTGCCCAGCCCAGCCTGGACAAGGTCTCGTTCGGAACCAACTGGGTGGCCGAGGCCGAGCATGGCGGGTTCTTCCAGGCGCTTGCCGATGGCACCTACAGGAAATACGGCCTCGACGTCACCATCGTGCCGGGCGGACCCAACGACAACAACCGCATGCTGCTGATCTCGGGCAAGCTCGACTTCTTCATGGCAGCCAACACGCTGATGTCGTTCGACGCGGTCGCCAACAATGTGCCGGTGGTGACGGTCGCCGCCATCTTCCAGAAGGACCCGCAGGTCTTCCTCACCCATCCCGATTCGAAGGTGACGAAACTCGAAGACCTCAAGCCGCTGACGCTGTTCGTCTCCAAGGAGGGAATCTCGAGCTATTTCCAGTGGCTGAAGACCGAATACGGGTTCAGCGAGGACAAGGTCAGGCCCTATACCTTCAACTCGCAGCCGTTCATCGCCAACCGGCTGAGCGCGATGCAGGGCTACGTCACCTCCGAGCCCTTCGCGGTGGAGAAGGCCGCCAAGTTCAAGCCTGGCGTGATCCTGCTGGCGGATTATGGCTTCAACACCTACTCGACCCTGATCGAGACGCGGGCCGATCTCATCGACAAGAAGCCGGATATGGTGCAGCGCTTCGTCGATGCCTCCATTATCGGCTGGTACAATTATCTGTACGGCGACAACGCGCCCGGCAACGCGATGATCAAGAAGCTCAATCCGGAAATGACCGACGAGCTGCTGGCCTACTCCGTCGCGAAGATGAAGGAACACGGCATCGTCGATTCCGGCGACACGCTGAAGGACGGCATCGGCGCCATGAGCGACGCCCGGATCGGCAGCTTCTTCGACAAGATGGTGCGGGCCGGCGTGGTGCGCCGCGACATCGACTTCCGCAAGGCCTATACGCTGCGCTTTACCAACAAGGGCGTCGGCCTCAATCTGCGGCCGAAGAACTAGCGCGCGATGGCCGAGCCCGCCGCCTTGCCCGGATTCGAAACCCTGCGCGCCGGCCTCGCGGTGAGCCTGAGCGGTGTCACCAAGGTCTATGACAGCGGCATTGCCGCGCTCGGGCCGCTCGACCTCGACGTGCGCAAGGGCGAGTTCGTGTCGCTGCTCGGTCCGTCCGGCTGCGGAAAATCGACGGCGCTGCGGCTGATCGCGGGCCTCGGCGCTCCGACCTCCGGCACCGTCGGCGTCTCGCAATCCGCAAGCGGGACCCGCGCCGGGCATTCCATCGGCTTCGTGTTTCAGGAGCCGACGCTGATGCCGTGGGCCACCGTGCGGGAAAATGTGCGGCTGCCGCTGAAATTGTCCCACGCACCGCCGGCGGAAGCGTATACGCGAATAGGCGAGGCGCTGGCCCAGGTGGGGTTGACCGAGTTTGCGGGCGCCTACCCGCGCGAATTGTCCGGCGGCATGAAGATGCGGGTTTCGCTGGCGCGCGCTTTGGTCACCGATCCGGATATCCTGCTGATGGATGAGCCGTTCGCCGCGCTCGACGAGATCACCCGGTTCCGGCTCAACAACGACCTGCTCGCGCTGTGGCGCAATCTGCGCAAGACCGTCATCTTCGTCACCCATTCGGTGTTCGAGTCGGTGTATCTTTCGCAGCGGGTGATCGTGATGACGGCGCGCCCCGGACGGATCGGCGCGGAGTTTCGCATCGACGCGCCGGAGCCGCGGGACGAGGATTTTCGCACCTCGGCCGGTTATGCCGGTTATTGCCGCAAGGTTTCCAACGCGCTGGCACCGTCCTATTCGGGGCAGTCCTGATGAGCGCCCCGCAAACACCGTCGCTGGCCGCGGGGCAGGGCACGGCGGAGCGCCGTGCCCTCTATCTCGCGCGCGCCCTGCTCCCCGTGGTCGTGCTGGCGGCCGGCATCGCGATCTGGGAACTCGTGGTGTGGCTCAACGATATTCCGCCCTATGTGCTGCCGGCGCCAACGGCGGTGTTCCAGACCCTGGTC
>JBAQER010000729.1:0-2158 GCA_049286845.1 Bradyrhizobium sp. | reverse complement strand
CGCATCGCGTCCACCCTCTCCCACAAGGGGAGAGGGGAAGAAAAGCAGGCGGCAGCCATGCTTTGCGCCGTGGCCGCCAATCAGATAGAAACCGCCCCACCCCAGAGACCAAGAGACCCGCTTCATGACCGACGCGCCGCATATCAGTCCGCTCGATCAGGCCCGCATCCTGTCCGAGGCGCTGCCGCACATGCAGCAGTATGACGAGGAAACCATCGTCATCAAATACGGCGGCCATGCCATGGGCGCGGAAGAAACCGCCAAGGCGTTCGCCCGCGACATCGTTCTTCTGGAACAGACCGCCATCAATCCTGTCGTGGTGCATGGCGGCGGGCCGCAGATCGCGACCATGCTGAAGCGGCTCGGAATCCAGTCAGAATTCGCCGCCGGCCTGCGCATCACCGACGCCGCCACCATCGAGATCGTCGAGATGGTGCTGGCCGGTTCGATCAACAAGCAGCTGGTCGGCTACATCAACGAGGCCGGCGGCAAGGCGGTCGGCCTGTGCGGCAAGGACGGCAACATGGTGATGGCGTCGAAGGCGACGCGCTCGATGGTCGATCCGGATTCGAACATCGAGAAGGTGGTCGATCTCGGCTTCGTCGGCGAACCCGAGAAGGTCGATCTGACGCTGTTGAACCAGCTGATCGGCCATGAACTGATCCCGGTGCTGGCACCGCTGGCGACATCGCAAAGCGGGCAGACCTTCAACGTCAACGCCGACACCTTTGCCGGCGCGGTTGCCGGCGCGCTCAAGGCCAAGCGGCTGCTGCTCCTGACCGACGTTCCCGGCGTGCTCGACAAGTCGAAGAAGCTGATTCCGGAACTGTCGGTGAAGGAGGCGCGCAAGCTGATCGCCGACGGCACCATTTCCGGCGGCATGATTCCCAAGGTCGAGACCTGCATCTACGCGCTCGAGCAGGGCGTGCAGGGCGTCGTCATCATCGACGGCAAGACGCCGCACGCCGTGCTGCTCGAACTGTTCACCAATCAGGGCACCGGCACGCTGATCCACAAGTGACCCGCGCGATGTTCCCGCCCCCGACATTCATGCGCCGCTTCCGCGCAGCGATGCGGCGATACGGGGCGCGCACGGCCGTCGCGCTGCCGGCCGCGACGATCTCGTTCTTCTTTTCATCGGCGCCGGCTTTTGCCGACCTGAAACTCTGCAACCGCATGAGCTATGTGGTCGAGGTCGCCATCGGCATCGACGACAAGGCCGCCACCGCGACCCGCGGCTGGTTCCGCATCGAACCGGCGGCGTGCCGCATCGTCGCACAGGGCACGCTGACCGCCGACCGCATCCTGCTCAATGCCCGCGCGCTCGGCGTTTACGGCTCCTCGCCGGTGCCGCAGAGCGGCAACGACACGCTGTGCATCGCGCCCGACAATTTCGTCATTGCAGCGGCGCGCCAGTGCCGCCACGGACAGACGCCGGCGCCGTTTACCCAGATCCATCCGACGCAGACCGACGACGGCAATCTGGTGGCCTATCTCGCCGAAGACAGCGAATATGACGACGAACAGGCGAGGCTCGCCGGCATCCAGCGGCTCCTGGTGATCGCGGGCTACGATGCGGCGCCGATCGACGGCGTCGACGGCCCGAAGACGCAAGCAGCGCTGGCGGCGTTCCTGAAGAACCGCGGGCTGGCGGCCGATATCGTGCAATCGCCGAAATTCTTTGCGACCATGATCGAGGCGGTGCAGTCGCCGTCTTCCACCGGACTGACCTGGTGCAACGACACCCCGCACAAGATCATGGCTGCGGTCGGCACCGACGACGGCAAGACCTTGACCAGCCGCGGCTGGTACCGCATCGACCCCGGCAAATGCCTGCATCCCGACGTGACAGGCCAGCCGAAGCAGGTCTTCAGTTTCGCCGAGGCCGTCGACGGCGAGAACCGCGCGCTCAGGATCAAGGACCGGCCGCTGAACTGGGGCGGCACCACCCAGCTCTGCACGCGCGAGAGCAAGTTCGAGATCAGCGATCAAAGCGAGTGCGGCAACCGCGGGCTCACCGTGACCGGCTTCGCCGCCGTCGACATGAGCGGCGGCGGCAAGACCCTGCGCCTTGCGATGCCATGATGAACATCTCGTCGTCCCCGCGCACGCGGGGGCCCATAACCACAGGATTGAGTTATTGTTCCTGATACCAGCC
>JBAQER010000728.1:0-2537 GCA_049286845.1 Bradyrhizobium sp. | reverse complement strand
CTTCTCCCGGTTTTTGGATTCGCTTTCGCGGAAGAACCGCAGGGCTACATTTCCGTGGGCGGCGGCGGCTGGACGAACGACCGCCACCAGGCCGGCATGTACGACGGCATGCGCGACAAGGGCTTTTACCCCAATGCCGATGCCGACCTGCAGAAGCGCGATGACGATTCCGGGCTCACCTGGGGCCTGAAGGTCCGCAATCTTGGCCTGCAGACGCGCGAGATCAAGGGCGAGGTGGAGCGCCAGGGCGATATCGGCGGGTCGTTCGAGTACAACCGCATCGTCAAGGACAATCCCTTCACCATCGACACGAGGCTTTTTAGGAGCGGGACGAGGGAAATTGTCCCCGCCCCGAGCATCGTGCCCGGTACTGGTAGGGATCTGGAACTAAGCGTAACGCGCGACCGCTATACGGCAAAATTCTACAAGTCGCTCGCAGACGGATTGACTTTCAACGCGTCCTATAGAATCGAGAACAAGGACGGCAACCGCCAGTGGGGCCGGGGCGGTGCGCCGGATTTCGCGATCGAGCCGATCAACAGCACCATACGCATCTGGGAAGGGGCCCTGAACTACGCGACCGCCAAGCTGCAGCTCTCGGGCGGGTACTACGGTACCGCCTACGACAATTCGAATGGCTTGGTCGTCACTAGCCTGTCAAGTGGAACGGCTGCTCAGATAGCTGCTTCGACGTACAACCTCACATTGCCGCTGGACAACCAGTCGCATGAGGTTTACCTGAACGGCGGCTACAACTTCACGCCGACGACGCGCGGCACGTTCAAGGCCTCGTACCAGCGCGCGACGCAGAACGAGTTCCTGCCGACCGCGCGCCCCGGGCTGGTTTTCCCGTCCGGCGGGGCGCCCATCGCCAGTGCGCCGCACCATCTGAACGGCCAGCTCGACACGACGCTGATCGAGGCCGGCATTAACTCGAGACCGATTCAAGACCTGACGGTCAACGCCACCGTGCGGTATCGGAATCTCGACGATAAGACGCCGTTGAAGCTGTATGCAAACGTGACGACCGGGACGGGGTGCAGCGTCGCAAATCCGTGCCCGGTATACAACACGCCGTGGTCGTACAAGACCCTGACGGGGAAGGCGGACGCGACCTATCGGCTGCGGGACGGCTACAGCCTGCTGGGCGGAATCGAATTCAGCAGTCAGGACCGCTGGGTCCCGAGCAAAGGCACGCTCTACGTGCCCTTCCGCTCGGACCTGGACGAATGGACCGCGCGTGCCGGCGTGCGCAAGGCGATGTCCGAGACCGTAAACGGGTCGCTGACCTATTCGTACAGCAACCGGGATGGCGGCAAGTACAAGAAACCGGGTGAGACATTAGAGCCGGGCGAGAACCGGATAAATCCCATCAATATCTCGGACCGCAAGCGCAACATGGTTCGTGGGGTGGTGGACTGGGCGCCGATCGACCGGCTCACGCTGACTTTAACTGGCCAATACGCGCATGACGACTATTCCGGCCTTCCTGATGGCCTGGAAAAGGGCAAAGCCTACTCGGTCGGGCTGGACGGCAGCTATCAGCTCAGCCAGAACTGGTCGTTCAACGCCTGGGTCACCTTCGACCAGACCAAGGCCGATGAGACGACGCTGAACGTCGTGTCGGCGACGGCGGGGGTTAATCCGGGCAAAGTGCAGGCGATCAAGGACACCACTCTGAAAGAGAACGGCACCTCGTTTGGCGTCGGCATGCGCGGCGCGGTCCAGAAACTGAAGCTCGGCGCGGACCTGGAGCGGTTCCGCAGCCACAACAAGTACAACCAGGACATAACTGTCACAATCGCCGGCGGTGGACTCAGCTCCAGCCTGGTGCCGGTGCCAGATATCACCAACAAGATGCTTAAGGTCAAAGCCTTCGCCGAGTACCCGATCCAGAAGAACGCCGAGATTCGCGCTACTTTCATTTACGAGCGCTGGCAGACCGACGACTGGACCTGGATGATGTTCCCGCCCGCTGGCCAGCAGGCGTTCGCCTACGGGGTGGCGACAGGGGCGGTAGGGACGTCAAGTAATACAGACGGGACCACAGTATTTGCGGACCAGAAGCAGCACTCGGTCTTCGGGGGCCTGCGGTACATCTATCGGTTCGAATGACCCCGAGGACTGTCAACCGGGCCGGGGCGCGGCGCGTTAGGATGGCAGTTCTTTACCAAAGGAAAGGAACAGCGCAATGAGAACAGTTCTGATCGCGATGGCGGTGGCAGGCGCCGTCACCGTGGGTGTGGTGCAGGCGCAGGTGCCGGCGAAATGCGCGGGTTGCCACGAGATGGACAAGAAGAAGGTCGGGCCGTCCTTCAAGGACTCCGCCGCCAAGTACAAGGGCAACAAGGATGCGGCCGCCGCGGTCGTGGCCAAGATGAAGGAAGGCAAGGGACACCCCAAACTCGCCGGCTCGGACGACGAGTTGAAGAAGGCCGTCGAGACGGCGCTGAAGTAGCGCTTCCGGTTTGCCGAAAAAAGCCGGCTGTCGCCGGCTTTTTTTATGCCCGCCGCCGTCGTTTGACCCCGGTCAACGG
>JBAQER010000727.1:0-2510 GCA_049286845.1 Bradyrhizobium sp. | reverse complement strand
TCTAGGTACGGCGGCGTGGAAATCATCGTCTCGGTGCGCGGGCTGTATTGCAAATTCATCAGGACCACGTCGGTCCCGGCATTTTGCAGCGCAGCAACGCCCTCCCCGACGGCGCTGCGAAAATCATCGGGATCGATGGATCGCATAGCATCGTAGGTGCCGGTCTGCCAGATCACCAAAGTAGGCTTTTTTGCATCCACCAGCTTAACGAGACCGCTGGCAACTTCTTCGGCGGTCTTCTTGATCTGTAGTTCTACGGAGACGCTGACCGCGACCTTCGGCAGCTGCTCCTGCAGCATCGCCTGCAGCCGGCCGGGATAGGCGCTGGCCTCGGATGCATTGATGGTCGACGACCGGCTGCCCACCACCAGAATATCCAGCTTACGGTGGTTGATGGCGTCCTCGACCTTGGACAGCGGGCTCTCGGTGGTGAGCAGGTAGGCCGGAACCTCGCAATTCGCTGGGGCCGGGGCATCCTCGGCACGCGCCGGAACCGCGGCCAGCAAGCCGGCAAACACGATCAGGCCCAGGATGGTCACCGGGTTGGACTTCATCAACCCCCTCCCGCCATATCGGCGTTGCCGACGGCGCCCTTTTTCCGCGATGCACCCTTGTCGGCAGAATGCTTGTACCACGAAATGATCCACGCCATGCCGGACATGATGAGGATTCCGGAGACGCTGATGATGAAATGCAGCCCGGCTCCACCGGAGATTTCGGCCAGCACGAAATGCCCGGCGAAGGCGAGGAACACGCCGAGGCAGAAGATTTCGAGCGAATGCTGCCCGCACAGGATCAGCGGCCGCAACCATCGCGACGTCAGTCCGGGCCAGTCCTTCGGCAGGAAGCGCACGGTGATCGCCGCCAGCGCCAGGAAGTGCGCGAACCTCAGCACGTCCAGATCGGTCTTGTTGATCGGGTACATCCACTGCTCGATGCGCTTCGGCATCAGATGGTGCAGCTGCGGCACGTACCAGGTCAGCGTGACCAGAAAGGCGGCGAGCAGGTAGGCAAGACAGATCCACATCGTGATCGGCGAGGAGAGAATCCGCGACATTCGCCTGGCGCCGCCCAGCGCGCACCAGGCGCCGAACACGAACAGCAACTGCCAGGCGAACGGGTTGAAGGCCCAGAAGCCGTTCGGATAGGCCGACAGATAGAGATCGTAGTGCCAGGTCGCCGCATAGAGCGCGACCGACAGCGCCAGCGTGACGTCGGCCCGCCACTTCATCAGCCACAGGATCAGCGGCAGGAACAGCATCAGCACAATATAGAGCGGCAGCACGTCCATGTTGACGGGACGGAATCTCAAGAGCAGCGCCTGGATGATGGTGACGTCCGGCTGCTTGAGGAAATCCATGATGCCCATTTCTTCCGCGTACAACGGGTTCTCGAAACGGGTGGCGACGTAAGAAATTTCCGCGAGGAAGATCGTGAACAGGAACACATGCGCGACGTAGATCTGCCAGACCCGCCGCATGATGCGCGCGGTGGCGATCACGGGTCCTGCCTCGAGCATGGCGCGGCCGTAGACGAACGCCGCGGTATAGCCGGAGATGAAGATGAAGATTTCGGTGGCGTCGCTGAATCCGTAATTGCGGATCGTGAACCAGGTCAGGATGTTGGGCGGCAGATGGTCGATGAAGATCAGCCACAGCGCGATGCCGCGAAACAGATCGAGCCGCAATTCCCGCTCGCCGCCGGCCGGGATGGCGATCGCCGGCGCCGCGTCGCGCGTGCCGGCTGCAGCGGCGCCCGCCAGCGGTGGTCCGGCAATTCGATTGGCAATGGACATCTCTGGCACCGTCTCGGGACGTGGACTTTAAGCGCCGGTCCGACACGAAAGATAGTACCGGCCCGCCAGTTGCAAGCAAGATACGAGGGCCGTCGGCGCGCGGGTGCGCTTTAGGCCGGAAATTTGTTGAAACCGCGATTGGAATTACAATTGCATGGCTGCCGCCACGGCGGCCCGGCGGTTGGTTCCGTCGGGACTTTTCGGTATGATGGGTTTCAAGGAATCTGGATCGTTCGCATGTACCGCGCCGTTACCCGCCAGATCGAGGTCACCGTCGAGCCGAACTTCCTCCCCGAGCGCTCGTCGGTCGAAAACCGTCAATATTTCTGGTCCTACACCATCGTCATCACCAATACCGGCGAAGAGACCGTGCAGTTGCGGACCCGGCACTGGATCATCACCGACGCAGCGGGGCGCAAGCAGGTAGTCCGCGGCGAAGGCGTGGTCGGCGAGCAGCCGGTGCTCGCGCCCGGCGAGCGCTTCGAATACACCTCGGGCGTGCCGCTGCCGACCGCGTCGGGTTTCATGAGCGGCCGCTACCAGATGGTGAGCGAGAGCGGCGAGCGGTTCGAGATCGACGTGCCGGCGTTTTCGCTCGACAGCCCCGACAGCAAACGGGTGTTGAACTAGGCGGAGGAGCGCTGCGCGCTCGCTCCACCAACAGTGGTCATACACCGCGTATGCTGGGTATGGGTGACGACAGCGGCCCCTACTC
>JBAQER010000726.1:0-2806 GCA_049286845.1 Bradyrhizobium sp. | reverse complement strand
CAGCTATCAGGTGCCGCTGTCGGAATATGTCAAGCGCCACGCCGACATCATGACCATGGCGGTGGGCCTGATCATCCACGGCGATCAGGCCGAGCAGATCTTGCGAGACGGGCAGGCCGACCTGATCGCGGTTGGCCGCGAGATCCTCAACAATCCGAACTGGCCGATGGACGCCGCGCTGAAACTGGGCGTCGAGGGCCCGTTCCGCAACGTGCCGCCGCAGTTCGGTTACTGGCTCGGCACCCGCGACAAGCGCGGGTTTGGGACCCAGCCCTCGACCTTTCAGAACGGCCTGCGCGATCCCGGCAGGGTGTCCTGACGCTAGTACGACCATTGGAAGATCGGTGAATCGCTTGCGGCCCATGCTTCGAGACGCTCGCGTTGCTCGCTCCTCAGCATGAGGTCGCGATGTTGCAACCAGTTGACCTCATCCTGAGGAGGCCACGAAGTGGCCGTCTCGAAGGATGGGCTGCAATACCGATCTATGATTTGAGGTACTAGCGACCGATAGACCGGTCCAGCGCTACTGCCAGGTTCGCAGGAGCGCGACGATGGATGCGGCGGCGGCTACGAACGCCAGGACCATGACCGCGGCCAGCCACCGGGCCTGTCTGCGGCCGTCGTGCCGGTCGTGAAAGCCAAGCCAGTCCCGCACGAACCCGGCCGGAATGTCGAATACCACCGTGTTGTCATTGGCATGGTGCATCTGGTATTCGGCGAAGATGGCCCGCACCGTAGGTGCGCCGATCCGTTCAAGCTCGCAGTACCACTGCCATGCGTGCTCGCCGCCCGTCCATCGATTTTCGAATGGAAGCCGGTGCGATTTCATCTCGGACCTCCACGTATGCACAGGTCCGCGCTCGGTCGACAACCGTCGCGCACAAGAGCGGACGATCAGCAGGAAAAAAGATTACGCCTTGGGGAACGCGCCGTCCAATACTGCGTTTCCCGGTCGAGACCGGATTGCCGTCCGGCCTCGACATAATCGAGGGGATGGAACCCCCCGAAACCCGCCGGATGGGTCAGAGGGCGATATCGTCAGCGACGATTCTCGCACACGTCGACCCATTCGGCTTTCACCAGTTCGGCCATCCGGGCCGGCGGGATGCGTACCGCGCTGTGAGTCGAGCCCGCGGCCGGCACCACCTCGTCGAACGCCTGCAGCGAAACGTCGCAATAGACCGGCAGCGGTGTCTTCAGTCCGAACGGACAGACGCCGCCGACCTCATGGCCGGTGATGTCGGCTACCTCCTCCAGCCCGAGCATCTTGGGCTTGCCGCCGAACAACGCCTTGACCTTCTTGTTGTCCATTCGCGAGGTGCCGGCGGCCACGATCAGCACCACCCGCTCGCCGATCCGCAAGGACAGCGTTTTCGCGATCCGCGCCGGCTCGACGCCATAGGCTTCGGCGGCGAGCGCCACCGTCGCCGAACTGATCGGCGATTCGATCACGGCGATGTCGGGGGCTTCTTCGGCGAAGAACGCGCGAACGGATTCGAGACTCATATTCAAAAACTCATCTTCGGAAATCGTGTGCGGCGACCCGCGAAGGATCGCTTGCTGCCCATGCTTCGAGACGCTCGCGCCGCTCGCTCCTCAGCATGAGGTGATTGTGTTTCAGCAGGTCAAACCTCATCCTGAGGAGCCCGGCGAAGCGCAGCGCAGACGGGCGTCTCGAAGGATGGGCCGCAACACTGATTTCTGATTCCAGGTATCAGATCCCCAGCAGCTTCCGCGCGTTGGCCTTCAGCACTTTCGGCCTGATATCGTCGCGGATGTCGAGCTTGGCGAAATCCGCCATCCAGCGGTCCGGCGTGATCACCGGCCAGTCCGAGCCGAACAGCATTTTGTCCTGCAGGATGGAATTGATGTAACGCACCAGGATCGGCGGGAAGTATTTAGGCGACCAGCCGGAGAGGTCGATATAGACGTTCGGCTTGTGGGTCGCGACCGACAGCGCTTCTTCCTGCCAGGGAAATGACGGATGCGCGAGGATGATCTTGAGGTCGGGAAAATCCGCCGCCACGTCGTCCATATACATCGGGTTGGAATATTTCAGCCGCATCCCCATGCCGCCGGGCATGCCGGAACCGACGCCGGTCTGGCCGGTATGAAACAGCGCGATCGCGCCGCCATCGTTGATGGCCTCATACAGCGGATAGGCCATGCGGTCGTTGGCGTAGAAGCCCTGCATGGTCGGATGGAACTTGAAGCCCCTGACGCCGTATTCCTCGATCAGCTTCCTCGCCTCGCGCACGCCGAGCTTGCCCTTGTGCGGATCGATGCTGGCGAATGGAATCAGCACGTCTGAATTCTCGGCGGCGATTTCCAGCATTTCGTAATTGTTGTAGCGGCGGAATCCGGTCTCGCGTTCGGCGTCGACCGGAAAGATCACCGCGGCGATTTTCTTGGAACGGTAATAGGCCGCGGTTTCCGCAACCGTCGGCGGGTGCTTGTTCGGCGACTTGAAGTAGTCGGCCATCTTCTCCTGGAAGTCGTCATAGCCGTCGTCGCCATGCATGCCGCAGGGCTCTTCGGCATGGGTGTGGATGTCGATCGCCACGACCTCGTCGATATTGGGCAGCTTCAGTTTGGACATCTTGTTTTCCCCGGCTGGGCCGCTTGATTTTACACTCCGGCGAATTGATTATACTATATAACGAATTCCGCAAGGCGGCATTCGGTGAGTCGCTTGCTGCCCATGCTTCGAGACGCTCGCGTCGCTCGCTCCTCAGCATGAGGTTGTGGTGTTTCAACAGGTTAGACCTCATCCTGAGGAGGCCACGAAGTGGCCGTCTCGAAGGAT
>JBAQER010000725.1:0-2429 GCA_049286845.1 Bradyrhizobium sp. | reverse complement strand
CGATGAGGGTGATGCCGATCGCGGCGGCGACGGCAAACCCTCGCAGCGGGATCGCGCGCAATTCCCTTGTGTCGCCGGCGCCTAGCGCCTGCGCGGTGAAGGCCAGCGTGCTCATGCGCAGGAAGCCGAACAGCCAGAACAGGCAGTCGAACACGACCGACGCGATCGCCACGCCGCCGAGCAGCGTCGCATCGCCCAGCCGCCCGATCGCGATGGTCGAGACGATGCCGATCAGCGGCGTCGTCAGGTTCGCGACCATCGCCGGACCGGCGATGGCGAAGACCTGCGCGGTCGTAACCCTGGATGCGGGAGCCAACAAACCTTGCCTGCGCGCGGGCTAGATCGCGATCCGACGGATCGTGATCTCATCTCTTTGTTTGAGCATGATGATCTCCGGGCAAGCGCTTCGCGCTTGTCCCGCGGAAAACCGGGTCCCACTTTTCCGGATCATGCTTTAGCGTCCGCGCGGCGTGATCAGCCGCGTCACCAGCCAGATCGGCACCACGATCACGGCGCCGAGCAGGAAGTAGCGCCACAGCCAGTTGACGGCGTCGAAGCCGAGATCCCAGAGCCGCTGGAACAACAGCCGGATGCTCTGGATGATATTCCAGGGATCGAAGCCGATGGCGGCGAGCACCACGCCGACCAGGATCGACAGCAGCACCAGCCGGAACGCCACTGCCAGCGGCGAACCGCCCAGAAAGCGGGAAAGGCCGTCATTGGCTGCCGGCAGTTCTCTGGTGTCGTTGGGCATCGATGGTCTCCCGCGCGGATTGGCCCGCCTACTCTAGAGCGTTTTCAAGCGAAGTGGATACCGGTTCGCGTGAAGAAAACGCGTCAAAATAAAGAGATAGAGCCCCGTTCCGATTCAATCGGAACGGAAAAGGCTCTAGTATAGCAGGGAGCAGATGGGGAACCCGCCTGCCACCGTCAATGGCCTCCTGCCAACACGGCGCTGGCGGCCGAATCAGACTTTAGCATCCGCTCCAGCGTCTCCAGCCGGTCGGCCTCGCGCGGCGGCTTGTCCCAGCGCAGCCGGTTGATGCGCGGAAACCGCATCGCCACGCCGGATTTGTGCCGGCTCGAGCGCGCCAGGCCCTCGAAGGCGACCTCCAGCACCAGTCCCTGATCGGGCTCATGCACCACATGCCTCACGGGTCCGAATTTCTCGGTGGTGTTGCGGCGGACGAAGCGGTCGATCTGCAACAGCTCCTCGTCGGTGAAACCGAAATAGGCCTTGCCGACCGGCACCAGCTGCTCGCCGTCCGCGCCTGACGTCCAGACCCCGAAGGTGTAGTCCGAATAATAGGACGAGCGCTTGCCGTGGCCGCGCTGGGCGTACATCAGCACGGCGTCGATGACATGCGGGTCGCGCTTCCACTTCCACCACTGGCCCTTCGGGCGGCCCGGCAGATAGAGCGCGTCGCGGCGCTTCAGCATCACGCCTTCGACCGCCTCGGCATCCGCGCCGGCCCCGGCGCTGGCCGGATCCTTTCGCGCTGCCGTCAGCGCGTCCCAACCGTCGAAGGCAATGATCGGCGACAGGTCGATCCTGGGATCGCCGAGCCTTGCCACGAAGGCCTCCAGCCGCTTCCGGCGTTCGGAAAACGGCAACGTGCGCAGATCGTCATCGCCCTCGCCCAGCAGGTCGTAGGCGCGCAGATGGATCGGATAGTCTTTTGTCAATTTCGGCGAGACCACTTTGCGGTTCAGCCGCTGCTGCAGCACGTTGAAGCTCTGCACCCGGCTGTCGCGCAGCACCAGCAATTCGCCATCGATGGCTCCGGGCAAGTACAGCGAGGGCAGCAGGTCCGGAAAGCTCCGGGTGATGTCCTCGCCGCTGCGGGAATAGAGCCGCGCCGCCCTGTGACCGCGCCCGTCGCGGCCTGAGACCGCCTGCACGCGAATGCCGTCCCATTTCCATTCGGCGATATAATCGGCGGCGTCGAGACCGGCGAAATCCGTATTCTCGATCGCGTGCGCCAGCATCACCGGGCGGAACGGCGTGGGGTCGAGATTGACCGGCTTGTCGCTGCGGCCTTCCAGCCACGCGAACAGATCGAGATAGGGCGGGGCGAGCCCCGGCCACATCAATTCGATATCGTGCGGGTCCTTGTCGCCGATCGCGGCGGCGGCGGTCTTGGCGAGTCGCGCCGAAATACCGATCCGCATCGCGCCGGTGACGAGCTTCAACAGCGCCCAGCGGCCGGTCTCGTCCAGCTCGTCGAGCCAGCGTGAAAGCTGTGCCGGCAGCTCGGTCTTGCCGAGGGTGCGCAGTGTGGTGACGACTTCGGTGAGGGTAGGTGGGGGCGGATTGTTGTGGCGGATAGATGTGCCGCGCTCTTCACCTCTCCCGCTTGCGGGGGAGGTCGGATCGCGAAGCGATCCGGGTGGGGGCTCTCCCTCGGGGACTGCCGATGCGTCTTGGG
>JBAQER010000724.1:0-1951 GCA_049286845.1 Bradyrhizobium sp. | reverse complement strand
AGGCAAAACGAAAGCGACAGCGGCCGTCAGGACCGCTGTCGCACAACAACCTATGACCTTCGCTCAGGTCGCCTTCAGCGCCTTCGAACCGAGATCGAAATCCGCGATCTCCTTGGTCCGCTTCGAGCCGGCCTTCGCCTGGTGGTCGGTGGCCATCCAGACATAGACCGCCGGCAGCACGAACAGCGTGAACAGCGTGCCGATCGACATGCCCGCGACCACCACGAGACCGATCGAGAAGCGGCTGGCCGCACCTGCGCCCGTTGCCGTCAGCAGCGGGATCAGGCCGGTGACCATCGCCGCCGTCGTCATCAGGATCGGACGCAACCGGATGCGGGCCGCCATCTCGATCGCCGAGCGCTTATCGAGACCTTCCTTGAGCTGCAGTTCGTTGGCGAACTCCACCATCAGGATGCCATGCTTGGTGATGAGGCCGACCAGCGTCAGCAACCCGACCTGGGTGTAGATGTTGATGGTCGCCACGCCGAAGAACAACGGGATCAAGGCGCCGACGATCGCCATGGGAACGCTGATCATGATGACCAGCGGATCCCGCAAGCTTTCGAACTGCGCCGCCAGCACCAGGAAGATGATGACCAGCGCAAAGCCGAAGGTGATCGCGAGCTGATTGCCTTCCTGCACATATTGGCGGGAATCGGCCAGATAGTCATGACCGAAGCCGGCGGACAACTTCTTCGCTTCGCCCTCCAGGAAGTCCACGGCCTGCCCGACCGTCACGCCCGGCATCGGCACCGCCGAGAAGGTCGCGGAGTTGAGCTGGTTGTAATGCGTCAGCGAATTCGGATCGGTGCCGGTCTCGATCGACACGATGGTCGACAGCGGCACCAGTTGGCCGGTGTTGGTCGGAACATAGTAGCCACCGAGCGATTCCGGCGATAGCCGCATGCTGCGCGGCACCTGCGGGATCACCTGATACGATCGCCCTTCGAGATTGAAGCGGTTGACGTAGTTGCCGCCAAGCAGCGTCTGCAGCGTGGCACCCACCTGCGCCATGTTGATGCCGAGATCGCTCGCCTTGGAACGGTCGACGGAGACGCGCACCACCGGCTGATTGAAAGCGAGATCGCTGTCGGACACGATGAACAGGCCGCTCTTGCGCGCGGCATCCTTCAGCTTTTCCATCTGGTCATAGACGGCCTGGAAACCGGAGGTCGAATTGATCACCATCTGAATCGGCAGGCCGCCCGGCCCGCCCGGCAGCGGCGGCAGGTTGAATGCGAAGGCCTGGACGCCCTCGATCTTGCTGATTTCAGCCTGCACCAGCGGTTTCAGCTTGATCGAGGAACGCTTGCGCTCGTCCCACGGCTTGAGCAGCATGCCGGCAATGCCGCCCTGCGGCCCATTGATGCCGTTCAGCACGAAGCGGAGGTCGGTTTCGGGAAATTTGGCAAACGCCTTGTCGAGCTTTTCGCCGTAGAAGTCGAGATAGTCGATGTTGGCGTATTTCGGCGCCTTGGTTACCGAGAACACGATGCCCTGGTCCTCTTCGGGCGCCAGTTCCTTGGCGGTGTTCATGTAAAGGAAGCCGACCATACCAAGCATCGTCAGCGCGAACAGGAAGGTGACCGGTCGATAATCGAGCGAGCGGTCGAGTTGACGCCCGTACCAGCGCGTCATCGCGCCGAACACGCGGTTGACCAGCCTGGCGAACCGTCCCTCGTCCGCGCTCTTGAGCAGCACCGAACACATCATCGGCGACAGCGTCAGCGCGATCACGCCGGATACGATCACCGAGCCCGCCAGTGTGAAAGCGAATTCGCGGAACAGCGAACCGGTCAAGCCGCCGAGGAAGCCGATCGGCGCGTACACGGCCGCCAGCGTAATCGTCATCGAGATCACGGGACCGACGATTTCGCGCGCGCCCTGCAGCGACGCCTGCACCGGCTTTTTTCCTTCCTCCAGATGTCGATGGATGTTTTCGACTACCACG
>JBAQER010000723.1:0-8101 GCA_049286845.1 Bradyrhizobium sp. | reverse complement strand
TGAACGAGCCGAACGATGACAGCTTTACCGTCTCGCCCTTCTCCAGGCAGTCGGTGATCTCTTTCAGGACCAGTTCGACAAAGGCCGACGACTCCGTGCGCGACAAGCCCACCTTCTGGTAGACGGCCTCGCACAGATCCACACGTGTTACTGTTTTTCCGGTTCCGGTCATCGCCTGCCCCGCACTCTCGGCGAACAATATGTCGTTGAAATTACGAGGTTAACACGCAACGGTCAACAGCCCTCATCATGCAGAAGCATGAAAGAGAACAACAATATGCGCGGAATTCTTAAGGCTGCGCTTACCAGCGCAGCAGCGCCGAGCCCCAGGTGAAGCCGCCGCCCATGGCCTCCAGCAGCACCAGATCGCCCTTCCTGATGCGTCCGTCCTGGACCGCGACCGCGAGCGCCAGCGGGATCGATGCCGCCGAGGTGTTGCCGTGCAGATCGACCGTCAGCACCACTTTCTCCGGCGCAATATGCAGCTTATGCGCCGAAGCGTCGATGATTCGCTTGTTGGCCTGGTGCGGCACGAACCAGTCGATATCGGCGGCCGAGGTGCCGGTGGCCTTGAACGCATCCACGATCACGTCGGTGATCATGCCGACCGCGTGCTTGAACACTTCGCGGCCTTCCATCCGGAGATAGCCCACCGTGCGGGTCGAGCCCGGACCGCCATCGACGTAGAGTTTCGACTTGTGCCGGCCGTCGGAACGCAGATGCGTGGTCAACAGGCCGCGGTCCTGGGATGTGCCCGGCTGCGGCTGCGCTTCCAGCACCACGGCGCCGGCGCCGTCGCCGAACAGCACGCAGGTGCCGCGGTCGCTCCAGTCGAGAATCCGCGAAAACGTCTCGGCGCCGATCACCAGCGCGCGCTTGTAGGCGCCACAGCGCAGGAAATTGTCGGCCGTCGCCAGCGCGAAGATGAACCCCGAGCAGACCGCCTGCAGGTCGAACGCGGCACCATGGTGGATGCCGAGTTCGTTCTGGACGGCGACCGCGGTGGCGGGAAAGGTGTTGTCCGGCGTCGAGGTCGCCAGCACGATTAAGTCGATCGACTGGGCATCGACCCCGGCATGGGCAAGCGCCGCGCGCGCGGCGTGGACCGCAAGATGCGAGGTGAACTCGCCTTCGGCGGCGATGTGGCGCTGCCGGATGCCGGTGCGCTGCACGATCCACTCGTCCGAGGTATCGATCCGCGCAGCCAGTTCGGCATTGGTCAGGATCTGCTGCGGCAAATAGGAGCCGCAGCCGAGCACGACCGAACGTAATGCAGTCACGAGACAGCCTCCTGCGCGGTCTGCGCCTGGGCCAGCGCGCTGCCGTCACGATTGAGCATTTGATTGATCTTGTTGAGCAGATCGAAGCGGACCATTTCATAGCCAACATCGACCGCATAGGCAAAGCCTTCGGCGTCGGTTCCGCCATGGCTCTTGACCACGATGCCGTTCAGTCCGAGCACCACGCTACCATTGGCCTTGTTGGGGTCGAGCTTGTCGCGCAGCGCCTTGAAGGCGGCCCGGGCGAACAGATAGCCGATTTTGGAGCGCCAGGTGCGCGCCATGGCGGCGCGCAGGAAATCGGTGATCTGCCGGGCGGTGCCTTCGGCGGCCTTCAGCGCGATGTTGCCGCTGAAGCCCTCGGCGACGATGACGTCGGCCGCCCCCCGGCCGATGCCGTCGCCCTCGACGAAGCCGATATATTCGAGCTGGGGCAGGTTCATCCCGCGCAGCAACTCGGCGGCCTCGCGGATTTCCTCGCGGCCCTTGATTTCCTCGACCCCGATATTGAGCAGGCCGACGGTTGGGCGTTCGAGGTCGAACAGCACGCTCGCCATGGCGCTGCCCATCACCGCCAGCGCCACCAGATGATGCGCGTCGCCGCCGATGGTGGCGCCGAGGTCGAGCACCACCGAATCGCCGCGCGCGGTCGGCCAGATCGCCGCCAGCGCCGGCCGGTCGATGCCGGGCAGCATGCGCAGGCAAAATCTTGCCATCGCCGCCAGCGCGCCGGTGTTGCCGGCGGAGACCGCGACGTCGGCCTCGCCCTTCTTGACGGCGTCGATCGCAAGCCACATCGACGAAGTCTTGCGGCCGCGGCGCAGCGCCACGCTGGGCTTGTCGTGCATGCTGACCGCGACGTCGGTGTGAATGACGCGCGAAGCCGCCTTCAGTGCCGGATGCCTGGCGAGTTCGGCCTCGATCAGCCTGCTGTCGCCGAACAGCAGAAATTCGCTGTCGGGATGTCGGGTCAACGCAACTGCGGCGCCGGGGACGACGACCGATGCGCCGACGTCGCCACCCATGGCGTCAAGCGCGATTCGAACCTTTTTCGGCATGAACGTCCCGAGAAACCTGATCTTCTGCTGCGGTCCTGAAGCACTCGGCCGCGGACTGGAAATCGCCATGAATGGCGGCGATCGGCGAAGCGCTACGCTGCGCCCCGGCCGGGCCGGGACAATACCGTGTCCCTTGCCTGACACAACCTCTTGACCGCTGCCTTTTGGGTTCCGAGCCCAATTCGAGCAGAATCGGTCAGCGTCGACAACTCCATATAACTCAACACCTTATAGAATACTCTTACATTGATGCGGCATCCATTTCCACCGGATTGCGAGATCAGGACCGATTCAGCCGCGCTTTGGCGCCGGTCTGGCCCCGCCTCAGCCCTTCCCGGGCTTCTTCGCACCGGGCGGTTTTTTGTCGATCTTGAGCGCCTTCAGCGCGGCAAACGGATGATCCTCGGGATCGTCGTGCACCACCGGCGGCTCGAACACCACGTCAGGTTTGCGCGGATAGGGATCGACCGCGAGGAACAGCGCGTCGGTGGCGAGCCGGCCGAGATCGATCACGCCGTTTTCAATCGGCTCCGGCGGGTCCGGGATTTCCTCGTCGCTCTCGGCGGCGTCATCGACCAGATCGGACAATTGCGGAATTTGCTCCGGCGGCGCAAAGATCAGATCGATCTCTTCGTCGATGTCGTTCTCGATCGGATCGAGCGTCACCACACAGGTCTGCCCGACCCGCGCCCGAACGCGCCCGGTGACCTGAAAACGGCCCCCGCTCTTCGGGGCCACATCGAGCGAAGCGCTTGCGGAGAGAACTTCGCGCAAGCCGCCCACCTCGGCGATGGCCTCGCGGATGGCCTTGTCGGCTTCGATGTCGCGATGCAATCCGGTCTCCGGGATCTGCGCCACGGCGACGGGAACGCGCCAGGGATCGGCTCTGTCTGTCATGTCGGTCATTCTGTTCATGGCTCAGCGCCCGCGGGAGCTGGCGAAGGGAATTTCCACGATCCGCCCAGCACGGCCGCCTCGTCCAGCCGTTCGAGCGCGGCGATGGCTGCCTCGGCATAGACCGCAAGCTGCCGGGCCTCGTCGAGGTGTTCGCCGTTGAGGATATTCTTGCACAGCGCCTGCGCCAGCGGCTCCTGGCCGGCGGTCAAAGCGAGGTCGTAGGCCGCGGACCGGCCGTAAAAGGCCTCCCCGAAGGCCTGCATCCGCTTCGGGACGGAGAGGTCGCCGACCCCCATTTCACGCAAATTGGCGTCCATATCGTCGCAGAAGCGATCGAACAGCGCCTGCGACAGGTCCGCCCCACCCTGCATCGGCCGCATCCGCCGCAATACCATCCACAAATGCAGCAGCAAGAGATCGAAACGGCCATTAACCGTGTCCGGGACGGCCAAGTCCCGATAAAACAAGGCTTCTCGCGCTTGCGTCACGATCATGCCATAGATGACCTCAATGGTGCCGCGCGAGGGCATCCGGGGTTTCCTGAAGTGATTGAACGGCCAAAGCATTGTGGGTTCCGCAGGCGAGCCCCCAAGGTTTCCGTAGTGGGAGCCCGCGCTTGTTGCAATCCGGCGTGCTGCCCGGTACGTCAACGCCTCGCGCGATGCAAGGGGACGGGACCAGTTCCGGAATGACCGAATTGAGCCAGACAGCCTCCCGCGTTACCTCACCGCGTGGCCTCGCCGCGCGCTGGAGCCAGCTGCGCGCCATTGCAGCCGTCGGCCTGGTGTGCGCCGTGCTCGGCGCCTGCACCGGCGAGCAGTTCCAGAAGGGCTATATCCTGCCGCCGGGCGCGCTCGAGCAGATTCCGATCGGCGCGAGCCAGGACCAGGTGCTGATCGTGATGGGCACGCCCTCCACGGTCGCAACGCTGAACGGCGAGGTGTTCTACTACATTTCGCAGCGTTCCGAACGCAAGGTCGCGTTCATGAACCAGCAGGTCGTCGACCAGCGCGTGATCGCGATCTATTTCGACAAGAACCGCCAGGTGCGGCGGCTTGCCAATTACGGGCTGCAGGACGGCAAGATCTTCGACTTCGTCAGCCGCACCACGCCGACCTCGGGCCAGGAGCTCAGCTACCTGACGCCGCTGTTCAAGCTGCTGAGCTTCAACTAGCGCGCGTCGAACAAGAAGCCTGAGCAGTGCGGCTCTGACCAATCAGAACGCATGGCTCCGGGCCCAGCTGCGCCGCGCCGTCGGTTGTCCGCCCCACGCCCATTCCCTACACGGTTCCCTGCAAACAACGATTCAAGCAGGGAGTGACATGTGACCAGACTGATTTCTCGCCGCCACGTTTTGACGGGAGCCGCCGCGTTGTCCACCGCGGCCATCCTGCCGCGCACGAGCCTGGGTGCCGACTGGCGGCCGACCGAAACGGTCCGCCTCATCGTGCCGGCCGCACCGGGGGGCACCACCGACGTGATGGGGCGATTGCTGGCGGCGCACCTGCAGACGGCGTGGGGCCAGTCCGCGATCGTGGAGAACCGGTCCGGCGGCGGCGGCACCATCGGCACGTCGGAAGTCGTGCGCAGCAAGGGCGACGGACACGTCATTCTGGTCGGTAATCCCGGCCCCAATGCCATCGCCTACAGCATCTTCAAAAATATGACCTACAAGCCGGACCAGTTGCAGCCGGTCTCCAACCTGATCCGGATTCCCAACATCATCTCGGCGCACCCGTCGGTGCCGATCAAGTCGATCCCGGACATGATCGCCTACATCAAGGCCAATCCGGACAAGCTCACCTACGGCTCGTCCGGCGTCGGGCAGAGCCCTCACCTCACCATGGCCTGGCTGCTGCAGCTCACGGGCTTGAAGGTGGTGCACGTGCCGTTCCGCGGCGCCGGCCCGGCGCTGCAGGCAGCCCTCGGCGGCGATATCCAGATCCTGTCGGACAATCTCTATCCGACGCTACCGCAGGTTCAGGAAGGCAAGCTCAACGCGCTGGCGGTGACCACGCCGGAGCGGAGCGCGTTGGCGCCGAACATTCCCACCGTGCGCGAAGCCGGGCCGGAACTGGCGAAATTCGACGTCTCGTCCTGGTTCGGCATCTTCCTGCCGAAGAGCGCGCCGGCCCCCGTCGTCGACGCCCTCAACAAGGAGATCAAGGTGTTCCTGGAGCGCGAGGATATCAAGGCCAACATCGCCAAGATCGGCGCACGCACCGATTACGGCACCCCTCAGCAGTATACCGATTTCATCCAGGCAGAGACCGCGAAGTTCGCCAGCATCATCCAGAAGGAAGGACTGCAGATGGAGGTGAAGTGAACCTCGCCGCCATCGCGAGGAGCGCAAGCGACGAAGCAATCCATTCTTAGGCTTGGCAACGAAAAAACCCCGCGGCTCGCGCCGCGGGGTTTCTTTTTCAATCGTGTCGAACGCTCAGTGCGCCAGGATCGCCAGCAGCAACAGCGCCACGATGTTGGTGATCTTGATCATCGGGTTGACGGCCGGGCCCGCCGTATCCTTGTAGGGATCGCCGACGGTGTCGCCGGTCACCGCGGCCTTGTGGGCGTCGGAGCCCTTGCCGCCGTAGTGGCCGTCCTCGATGTACTTCTTGGCGTTGTCCCAGGCGCCGCCGCCCGATGTCATCGAGATCGCGACGAACAGGCCGGTGACGATGACGCCGAGCAGCATCGCGCCGACGGCGGAGAACGCCGCCGACTTGCCGGCCGCGCCGCCGCCGGCGATGGCGTAGATCGCGAAGTAGACGAAGATCGGCGACAGCACCGGCAGCAGCGACGGGATGATCATTTCCTTGATCGCAGCCTTGGTCAGGAGGTCCACCGCCCTGCCGTAGTCCGGCTTGTCGGTGCCCTGCATGATGCCGGGCTTTTCGCGGAACTGACGCCGCACTTCCTCGACGATCGCGCCGGCCGCACGGCCGACCGCGGTCATGCCCATCGCGCCGAACAGATACGGCAGCAGGCCGCCGAACAACAGGCCAACCACGACGTAGGGGTTGTTCAGCGAGAAGTCGGGCAGCACGCCCTGGAAGTAGGGATGCTTCGCGCTGTTGGCGATGAAGAATTTGAGGTCTTCATTGTAGGCCGCGAACAGCACCAGCGCGCCGAGACCGGCGGAGCCGATCGCGTAGCCCTTGGTGACCGCCTTGGTGGTGTTGCCGACGGCGTCGAGCGCGTCGGTGGCCTTGCGCACTTCCTTGGGCAGGCCGGCCATTTCGGCAATGCCGCCGGCATTGTCGGTGACCGGACCGAAGGCGTCGAGCGCCACGATCATGCCGGCCAGCGCCAGCATGGTGGTGGTGGCAATCGCGATGCCGAACAGGCCGGCCAGGCTGTAGGTGACGAGGATGCCGGCGATGATGACCATCGCGGGCAGCGCGGTGGATTCCATCGAGATCGCGAGGCCCTGGATCACGTTGGTGCCGTGACCGGTGACCGAGGAGGCCGCGATCGACTTCACCGGGCGATAGTCGGTGCCGGTGTAGTATTCGGTGATCCAGATGATCAGACCGGTGACGGCGAGGCCGACGATGCCGCACCATACCAGCGTCAGTCCGGTGAACGACGCATTGCCGGCGCGCAGCGGCGTGTCGAAACCGATCAGCCAGTAGATCACGGCGGCGACGCCGACCAGTGAGAGCACGCCGGTGGCAATCAGGCCCTTGTACAGCGCGCCCATGATGGACTGGCTGGCGCCGAGCTTGACGAAGAAGGTGCCGGCGATCGAGGTGATGATGCAGACGCCGCCGATCGCGAGCGGCAGGGTCATCATGTTCACCAGGAGCGGCGAGGTCGCGAAGAAGATCGCTGCCAGCACCATGGTGGCGACCGCGGTCACCGCATAGGTTTCGAACAGGTCGGCGGCCATGCCGGCGCAATCGCCGACGTTGTCGCCGACGTTGTCGGCGATGGTGGCCGGGTTGCGCGGATCGTCTTCGGGAATGCCGGCCTCGACCTTGCCGACGAGATCGCCGCCGACGTCAGCGCCCTTGGTGAAGATGCCGCCGCCGAGACGCGCGAAGATCGAGATCAGGGAAGCGCCGAAGCCGAGCGCGACCAGTGCGTCGACCACGGTGCGGCTGTTGGCGCCAAGCCCCAGGAACTGCGTGAGATAAGCGAAATAGATGGTGACGCCGAGCAGCGCCAGACCCGCGACCAGCATGCCGGTGATCGCGCCGGCCTTGAAGGCGAGTTCAAGTCCGCCGGCCAGCGAGATCGTCGCGGCCTGCGCCGTGCGCACGTTGGCGCGAACCGAGACGTTCATGCCGATGAAGCCGGCCGCACCCGACAGCACCGCGCCGACCAGGAAGCCGACTGCGACCAGCATGCCGAGGAAGTAGGCCAAGAGCGCGAAGATCACGATGCCGACCATGCCGATCGTCATGTACTGGCGCTTCAGATAGGCCTGCGCGCCTTCGCGTACCGCGGCCGCGATTTCCTGCATGCGCGGATTGCCGGCATCCGATTTCATTACCGATGCCGTCGCCCAGATGGCGTAGAGAATGGAAAGCGCCCCGCAGAGCACGATCGCCCATAATGCTGTCATTGAATTTGCCTCAGATTTTGGTCAACCCCACGCCTCACCGCGGAAGCGGCGGACGCATAAAAAGAAGGCCTGCCCTGCCCAGAAGGGCGGCCTTAAATCGGCGGGACCATGCCAAAATCGCATCCGCTGCGCAACGCTGCGAAGGGCATAAACGGTCGATTTCGGCAGGTATTTGCTTCCCGGCCGGCGCTTTTTCCCGGAATTCTAGAAATGGCTGTAGGACAGGTGCTTTAGCGCGATTTCCCTGCCCTGCGCGTCCAGGAATTTCGGGGCTGACGGTCCGGCGATGACCGTGC
>JBAQER010000722.1:0-3121 GCA_049286845.1 Bradyrhizobium sp. | reverse complement strand
GCGTATGGGTCCCTGCGTTCGCAGGGACGACAGGCCGTCACACCCTTTGCATCGACACCGAAACCTTCGGGCCGTTCTTGATGGTCTGGTACACCACGCAATAGCGCTCGGTGAGTTTCAACAGCAGATCGAGCTTGTCCTGCGGCGCTGATGTCTCGACCTCGAACTTCAGGCGAATCTCGGCAAAGCCGACCGGCGCTTCCTTGTCGACGCCGAGCGTGCCGCGGAAATCGAGATCGCCCTCGGCGGTGACGTCGCCCTTGCTGAGCGGCACCTCGATCGCGGTCGCCACCGATTTCAAGGTCACGCCGGCGCAGGCGACCAGGGCTTCGAGCAGCATGTCGCCGGAGCACAGTTCAAGCCCGGAGCCGCCGGTCGCCGGGTGCAGGCCGGCCACCGCCAGCGCGCGGCCGGTCTCGACCTTGCAGGCGATGCCCTCGTTTTCGATCGAGCCCCTCGCGGTCAGCCTGATCATCGCGGACTTCGGATCGGATTTGTAACGCTCCTTGATCGGAGCCTGGGTGGCGCGGAGTTTGGCGGCGTCCATTTTTCTTCCCTCCCCGATATCATTGCCTGCCTGATGTACCGGGTCGGCGGGCAGATGTCACCATTCCCGCCGCCGGCACGATTTCCGTCGGCCTTCGAAAATTCATTTTGTTTCAATACGTTAATTCGCGACATGGCGCAAAAATGCATACACCCCGCGCCTGGTGGCGAGAGCGGCCTGGTCGAAAGCCGGAGCAAAGCAGCATGGACCTGCCGTTATCTCCTGGAATCTCCCGTGACAGCGCTGGCATCGTCCGTTATCCGGTTAAGCCATGGACAGCGTTGTGACCCCGACCCCTTCTGTCGCCGACGACCGTTTCGATACCGCGAGGATCACCGCGGCGGTCGACGCGCTCGCCGCAAAGCATTCCGGCCGCGAGGACGTTTTCCGCACCAGTGTGGCGCAACTGCTGAAGGCCGAGATGGTCGAGGCGCGCGCGGTGGCTCAGGCGGTGCTGCTGAAGGACCGCCACGGACGGCGTTGCGCCGAACGGCTGTGCTTCGTGCAGGACGAGATCATCCGCATCCTGTATTCCGCGGCCACCCGCCATCTCTATCGCTCGCAGGTGCCCACCGGCGCCGAGCGCATGGCGGTCGTCGCCACCGGCGGCTATGGCCGCGGGCTGATGGCGCCGGAATCCGACATCGATCTGTTGTTCATCCTGCCCTACAAGCAGACCGCCTGGGGCGAGCAGGTCGCCGAGGCCATCCTGTATTGCCTGTGGGACATGGGATTGAAGGTCGGCCACGCCACCCGTTCGGTCGACGAATCGATCCGGCAGGCGCGCGGCGACATGACGATCCGCACCGCCATCCTCGAGACCCGGTTCCTGACCGGAGACCAGCCGCTCTACGATGAACTGGTGGGGCGGTTCGACAAGGAAGTGGTGCAGGGTACCGCGGCCGAATTCGTCACCGCCAAGCTGGCCGAACGCGAGGAGCGGCACCGCCGCGCCGGCCAGTCGCGCTATCTGGTCGAGCCCAACGTCAAGGACGGCAAGGGCGGATTGCGCGACCTGCACACGCTGTTCTGGATCGCGAAATATGTCTACCGCGTGCGCGAAATCAATGAACTGGTCGAACGCGGCGTGTTCGACGCCCAGGAATACCGCACCTTCCGCCGCTGCGCCGACTTCCTGTGGTCGGTCCGCTGCAACATCCATTTCTTCTCGGGCCGCGCCGAGGAACGGCTGTCGTTCGACATGCAGCGCGAAATCGCGATCCGCCTCGGCTATACCTCGCACCCCGGCATGCAGGATGTCGAACGCTTCATGAAGCACTACTTCCTGGTCGCCAAGGACGTCGGCGATCTCACCGCGATCCTGTGCGCCAAGCTGGAGGACCAGCAGGCCAAGCCGGCGCCGGTGCTGAGCCGCGTGATGGCGCGCCTGCGGCCTTCCAACAACCGGCGGCGGGTGCCCGAGAGCGACGATTTCATCATCGACAACAACCGCATCAATCTCGCCGCGCCCGACGTCTTCAAGCACGACCCCGTCAACCTGATCCGGATTTTCCGGCTGGCGCAGAAGAACAATCTCGCCTTCCACCCGGATGCCATGCGCACGGTGACGCGGTCGCTGAAGCTCATCAACACGCCGCTGCGCGAAAATCCCGAAGCCAACCGGCTGTTCATGGAGATCCTGACGTCGAACGACGCGGAAATCGTGCTGCGGCGCATGAACGAGACCGGCGTACTCGGTCATTTCATCCGCGCCTTCGGCAAGATCGTGTCGATGATGCAGTTCAACATGTATCACCACTACACGGTCGACGAGCATCTGTTGCGCTGTGTCGGCTACCTGCAGGACATCGAGCGCGGCGGCAACGACGAGTTCACCGTCGCCAGCGACCTGATGCGCAAGATCCAACCCGAGCACCGCGCGGTGATCTACATCACCACGCTGCTGCACGACATCGCCAAGGGCCGCCCCGAGGACCATTCGAACGCCGGGGCCAAGGTGGCGCGGCGGCTGTGCCCGCGGCTCGGCTTCAGCGCCGCGGATACCGAACTGATCGCCTGGCTGATCGAGCAGCACCTGACGATGTCCACGGTGGCGCAGTCACGCGACCTCTCCGACCGCAAGACCATCGAGAATTTCGCCGCCGTGGTGCAGTCGGTCGAGCAGATGAAGCTGTTGACCATCCTGACCACCGCCGACATCCGCGGCGTCGGGCCCGGGGTCTGGAACGGCTGGAAGGCGCAGCTCTTGCGCACGCTGTATTACGAGACCGAACCGGTGCTGACCGGCGGCTTCTCGGAAGTGAACCGCGCGCAGCGCATCGCGGTGGCGCAATCGGAATTCCGCGCCGCCTTCACCGAATGGCCGGAGGCCGAGCTCACCGCCTATATCGGACGGCATTATCCCGCCTACTGGCTCAAGGTCGAACTGGCGCGCAAGATCCGCCATGCCCGCTTCCTGAAGGCCAGCGAACAGGCCGGCCACAAGCTCGCGATCAATGTCGGCTTCGACGAGGCGCGCGGCGTCACCGAACTGACGATTCTCGCCAGCGACCATCCCTGGCTGTTGTCGATCATCGCCGGCGCCTGCGCCTCGGCGGGCGCCAACATCGTCGA
>JBAQER010000721.1:0-10259 GCA_049286845.1 Bradyrhizobium sp. | reverse complement strand
GCCTCAATCCGCCGGCGCAGGAAGGTCTGCGAGGGCCAGCTTGGATTGGCCGAGATGAATGCGCGATAGCGCTCGACCGACGCGCCGTTATTGTCGCTGCGCAGGATGATCCATTCCGCGAGCTTCTTCGCCACCGGGTCCGAAATGGCCGCCTGAACCTGAGTCGCATCGCCTGGCTTGTGCTTGCGCACCAGCTCGATGACGTTTTCCAGCGCCTCGGTATCGGCCTGCGAGGTCGATGCCGTCGCAGCGACCGCGGCCGGCGTCACTGGTTTGCGGGCTGGCGGCGGCAAGGCCGAATGCCGGCGAGTCGCGGGCGCCAGAGCGGGCGAGGCGGGAACGGGGGCCGCGACCGGGGCGGCGTTCTTGGCGACGGTAGGGGCTGTATTCTTGGCGGCCGTGTTGGGAATGACGTTGCGCGCGATTGGCCGCGGCTTCGGCAATGGAACCTTGGGCTTGGTTGCCGCTTCCACCGCAAAGGCCGACAATCCCAAGGCTAGCGCCAGGCTTGTCGCCAATGCCGTCGATCGCAATGCGGCTGCGCGGGCGGATTGGGTCACGGCGTTCCCTAACGGCGAATCATTCAATCGCTGAGGCTCTAGGTCTATTTGATTGAATATGTGGACAAAATACTAATTGCGGCGGTAGCTGCCGTTGTCTGCGCCAGCACCGCGGCAAAATCGCGGCTGGGGTAGGACCAGAGCGGCCCTTTCGCGGGAACGCCAGACCCGATATGAATTGGTCTCTGTCGCCGGCAAGACGGCCAGCAACGCGCGTTCGGAGGAATCCATGGCAGCCAAGACGAATTTCCGGGGCTCATTCACCGCCTTGGTCACGCCATTCAAGAACGGCTCGATCGATGAAGCGGCTTTCCGCGGACTGGTGAACTGGCAAATCGAACAGGGGTCGCACGGTCTGGTGCCGGTCGGTACGACCGGAGAAAGTCCAACCCTCAGCCATGATGAACATCACAGGGTAGTCGAGTTGTGTCTCGATGAGGCGAAGGGCCGCGTGCCGGTTATCGCCGGCGCGGGCTCGAACTCCACGCGCGAGGCCGTCGATCTGGCTGTCCATGCCGAGAAGGCCGGCGCCGATGCCGTGCTGGTCGTGACGCCGTATTACAACAAGCCCACCCAGGAAGGGATGTATCAGCACTTCAAGGCGGTGAATGATGCAATCGGCATCCCGATCATCATCTACAACATCCCGCCGCGCTCCGTGGTCGATATGTCCGTGGAGACCATGACCCGGTTGTTCGAGTTGAAGAATATCGCCGGCGTCAAGGACGCCACCGCCAATCTTGCCCGCGTGTCGCAGCAGCGCCACGCGATGGGACCGGATTTTATCCAGCTTTCCGGCGAGGACATGACGGCGCTGGCCTATATGGCGGCGGGCGGACATGGTTGCATCTCGGTTGTCGCCAATGTGGCGCCGAAGCTTTGCGCCGACCTGATGTCCGCCGTCCTGAAGGGCGATTACGCCACCGGACTGAAGATTCAAGACCGGTTGGTGCCGCTGCATGACGCCATCTTCAAGGAACCGGGCCTCGCTGGAGCCAAGCATGGCCTCAAACTGCTTGGGCGGCTGGACGAAGAAGTGCGTCTGCCGCTGATGACGGTGACGCCGCCAACCGGCAAGGTCATCCGCGACGCAATGGTGCATGCCGGCCTGATCAACTGAGCTTTCGACGTGGCCGCCAGGAATCTGGCCGCCAAGAATCTGGCCACCATGAGCCTTCCGGTTCGCGAAGCTGAAGAGAAGGGGCTGCAGGTGCTCAAGGAATTTCGTGAATTCGCGATGAAGGGCAACGTCGTCGACCTCGCGGTCGGCGTCATCATCGGCGCGGCCTTCGGCGGCATCGTGACCTCGCTGGTCGGTGATATCATCATGCCGATCATCGGCGCGATCACCGGCGGCCTCGACTTCTCCAACTACTTCACCGGCCTGTCGAAGGCCGTCACCGCGACCAATCTGGCGGATGCGAAAAAGCAGGGCGCGGTGCTGGCCTGGGGCAGTTTCCTGACGCTGACCTTGAATTTCATCATCATCGCCTTCGTGCTGTTCATGGTCATTCGCGCGATAAACACGCTGAAGCGCAAGGAGGAAGCCGCACCGGCGCCGCCGAAGCCGAGCCGCCAGGAAGAGCTGCTTACCGAAATCCGCGATCTGCTCAAAAAGTCTTGACGTGCGCAGGCTCGCACCGAGTGCTATCGCTGCCCGTTCAAGTTAGATTACAAGGCATTTTTTCGTAATGGCCGAGAAGAACGAGCGGGCGATCAAGGTCGTCGCCGAAAATCGCAAGGCCCGGTTCAACTATGCCATCGAGGACACGGTTGAGACCGGCATTGCGCTGACCGGCACCGAGGTCAAGTCGCTCCGCAGCGGCAAGTCCACCATCGCGGAATCCTATGCGGACACCAAGGACGGCGAGATCTGGCTGATCAACGCCAATATTCCGGAATACCTTCAGGCCAACCGCTTCAACCACGAGCCAAAGCGGCCGCGCAAGCTGCTGCTGCACAGGAAGCAGATCAACAAGCTGATGGGCGCGGTCGATCGCGAAGGCATGACGCTGATTCCGCTGAAGCTCTATTTCAACGAACGTGGCCGCGCCAAGCTGCTGCTGGCGATCGCGAAGGGCAAGAAGCTGCACGACAAGCGCGAGAGCGAGAAGAAGCGCGACTGGAGCCGGGAGAAGGGCCGCCTGCTGCGGGCGCGGGGGTAGAATTTCGGTCCTCATCCCCGCGTAACGGCTTCGCCGTTATCGCTGGAGGAGCGCGCTCTTGCGCGCGTCTCGAAGGATGAGATCGGGGCTTTCATGGTTCGAGACGGCGATGCAGCCAAGTCTATGCAGGCTGCGTAAACTTGCCTGCGATGCGCCTCCTCACCATGAGGTTTGACAATGTTGGATGCCGAGGGAACGGCGATGAATCAGAAGAACCTGCTCGAAGTCGACTGGAGCAAGATTCCGGCGCCAACCGACGACGGCGCCGCGGCGCATCTGGTGGGCATGACGATCCCGCCGCTCAGCCTGATCGCGACCGACGATACCTCGGTGACGCTGTCGGCGTTGCCCGGGCGCACGGTGGTGTTCGCCTATCCCAGGACCGGCGAGCCCGGCAAGATCAGCCTGGTCGACGACTGGGACATGATCCCGGGCGCCCGCGGCTGCACGCCGCAAACCTGTTCGTTTCGCGACCTGTTCGCGGAGCTGAAGGCGGCCGGCGCCAAACATGTGTTCGGCCTGTCGACGCAGAGCAACGTCTATCAGACTGAGATGGCCTCCAGGCTGCATCTGCCGTTCGCGGTGTTGTCGGACGAGAAGCTCGAGCTGACGCGGGCGCTGAACCTGCCGACCATGCAGGTCGCGGGCCTCACCCTGATCAAGCGGCTGGCTCTGATCATCGACGACGCGCGCATCGCCCACGTGTTCTATCCGGTGTTTCCGCTGGATCGGAATGCCGGCGACGTGCTGGCGTGGCTGAAGCAACACCCGGCAAGGTCCTAGCCGAGATCCGCTCTTACCTTGGCGAACACGCTGCGGAACATGTCCGGCGTCAGCACCCGCGTATTGGTGTTGTAGCGCGAGCAATGATAGCTGTCGTAAAGCTTAACGCTGCGCGCCTGATGGATCGCGCCGTGCGCGAACGGCGCCGCTGCGGCGCGAAGCTCCAGCACTTTCAGCATCGATTCGTGCGCGACGCGGCCGAGCGCCACGATCGCGCGCAGTTTCGGCATCGCCAGAAGCGTCGCCGACAGAAATTGCCGGCAGGTGTTGATCTCGAGCGGCAGCGGCTTGTTCTGCGGCGGCACGCAGCGCACCGCATTGCTGATCCGGCAATCGACCAGGGTCAGCCCGTCGTCGGGCCGGGCCTGATAGACGCCTTTGGCGAAACCATATTCGAGCAGCGTCGCGTAGAGCAGATCGCCGGCGTAATCGCCGGTGAAGGGACGCCCGGTGCGATTGGCGCCCTGCAGGCCGGGCGCGAGGCCTACGATCAACAGCCGCCCGTCGGAATCGCCGAACGACGGCACCGGCGAATTGAACCATTTCGGCTCGCGGGCGCGCGCATCCTCGCGGAAGCCTTTGAGCCTCGGGCAGAGCGGGCAATTACGGTCGGGTTCGGTGCGCAGCAGGGCGGGCAGCGTCACGCCGCGCGCCGGCTCATTCTCAATCGTCGAAATCGTCGTCATCGCCTCTCGGCGCCATGGTGGTCGCGCGCTGCAGGAATTGCGGCGCGTGATGACGCGGCTCGCGCGGAGCCGGACGCTCAGAGGGATCGCGGCCGAGCTTGGATTGCAGTTCCACCAGATCGGTGAAGACATCGGCCTGGCGGCGCAGCTCATCGGCGATCATCGGCGGCTGGCTCGAAATCGTCGAGATCACGGTGACGCGGACGCCGCGGCGTTGCACCGCCTCGACCAGCGAGCGGAAATCGCCGTCGCCGGAAAACAGCACGATCTGGTCGACATGCTCGGCGAGTTCCATCGCATCGACCGCGAGCTCGATATCCATGTTGCCCTTGACCTTGCGGCGGCCGCTGGCGTCGATGAACTCCTTGGTCGCCTTGGTGACCACCGTGTAGCCGTTGTAATCGAGCCAGTCGATCAGGGGACGGATCGATGAGTATTCCTGATCCTCGATGATCGCGGTGTAGTAGAACGCGCGTAGCAGCGTACCGCGGCTCTGGAATTCCTTGAGAAGGCGCTTGTAATCAATGTCGAAGCCGAGCGTCTTGGCGGTTGCGTAGAGGTTGGCGCCATCGATGAAGAGCGCGATCTTGTTGGAAGCAGGTGACATCAATGGTTTCTCACGTTGTTGTTACATTATTGGCGCAGCGGCAACTGGCCCGCGCATTTCCAGCATATGCTGCCTAAAGTTCGGTGAATTTGGCCCTTGATAAACACCACCGCAAATGTGGTGTACCAAGGGCGAAAAGACCACTACTTTTGACGCCGCAATGAAGCGATTTCTTGTCCTGGACGGCAATTGGCCATGTCTGGACGGTCCGACCCCTCCGGCCCGGGGAGGGGTTACCAGAGCCTAGCGGGAAGGCAAATCACAAATTGGCCTTGCGGAAAGCCCCCGGGACCTATAATTACCGCGGCATAATCAACACATTCGTCCCATTTAACGGAGCGACAGTCGATGGCGCGCGTCACCGTAGAAGACTGCATTGATAAGGTCGATAACAGGTTCGATCTGGTCCTGTTGGCGGCGCATCGCGCCCGGATGATTTCGTCCGGATCACAACTTACGGTTGATCGCGACAACGACAAGAATCCGGTCGTTTCCCTGCGCGAAATCGCGGACTCGACGATTTCCCCCGAGGATTTGCGGGAGGAGCTTGTTCATTCCTTGCAGAAATTCGTCGAAGTCGATGAGCCGGAGCCCGATACCGTACCCTTGATCGGGTCGGCTGGAGCCAGCGTCGACGCCGACGACACCGAGGTCGCCGTCGAGCGCATGACCGAGGAAGAGCTGCTGAAAGGCCTCGAAGGCCTGGCGCCGCCGGAAGAGCAGCCCGAAGAGGACGAATAGACCGTCCCGCGCCGGGCCCCGGTCACAGCCGAACCCGCCTGATTTTGCCAAAGGCCCGGACATTTGTCCGGGCCTTTGCTTTTATTGACATTTTTGTGGTTACGATGCGTCGTAACGGATGCAGCCAAATGCGGCGTTCCGGGTTCCCCGAAACCGAACATTTACCCGTCCGAACGGGGTGATGCTTCGGCCGAGAACACACTAGGTTATGTCGTGAAGCGGGCCACGTCCGAGCTCCGCACATGAAGGCACTGATCGATGGCGTATTGGCGCCGCAATCCACGGCAGATGCAGGCCGCGACCGAATCGGTCGCCGTGGCGCCGTCCTCGCCTGTTCCGGCGCCCGCCAAGCCCGCCAGATCGCCGCGCTCCGGCATGATGCGGCAATACGATCTGGTCGAGCGCGTCAGGTCGTACAATCCGGACACCAACGAAGACCTGCTCAACCGCGCCTATGTCTACGCCATGAAGGCGCATGGCACGCAAACCCGCGCCTCCGGCGATCCCTATTTCTCGCATCCGCTCGAGGTCGCGGCGATCCTCACCGATCTCAAGCTCGACGACGCCACCATCGTGGCGGCGCTGCTGCACGACACCATCGAGGATACCGAGGCCACCCGCGCCGAAATCGATCACATCTTCGGACACGAGATCGGCGCCCTGGTGGAGGGGCTCACCAAGCTGAAGCGGCTTGAACTGGTGTCGCGCGAGGCCAAGCAGGCCGAGAACCTGCGCAAGCTGTTGCTGGCGATCGCCGATGACGTGCGCGTTCTCCTGATCAAGCTCGCCGACCGCCTGCACAACATGCGCACGCTGGAATTCGTGCCGCCCACCTCGCGCCGCCGCATCGCCGAGGAGACGCTCGACATCTATGCGCCGCTGGCCGGCCGCATGGGCATGCAGGAGATGCGGGAGGAGCTCGAAGACCTTTCGTTCCGCATGCTCGATCCGGAAGCCTACGCCGTGGTGACGCAGCGGCTGGATTCGCTGGAGGAGCGCAACCGCAACCTGATCGGCGAAATCGAAAGCCAGCTCACCAAGAACCTGCAGAACAACGGCATGGCGGCGCACGTCTACGGCCGGCGCAAGCGGCCGTTTTCGATCTGGACCAAGATGGAGCGCAAGTCGGTCGGCTTCGAGCAATTGTCCGACATCTTCGGATTCCGCGTCGTGCTCGATAGCGTCGAGGCCTGCTACCGCGCGCTCGGCGTGGTGCACACCACTTGGCCGGTGGTGCCCGGGCGCTTCAAGGACTACATCTCGACGCCGAAGCAGAACGACTACCGCTCGATCCACACCACCGTGATCGGTCCCGGCAACCAGCGCGTCGAACTGCAGATCCGCACCGAGGAGATGGACCAGATCGCGGAACTCGGCATCGCCGCGCATGCCTTCTACAAGGATGGCGTCGGCTCGCCGACCGAACTCCTGAAGCGCGAATCCAACGCCTTCGCCTGGTTGCGTCACACCATCCAGATATTGTCCGACAGCGCCAACCCGGAAGAGTTCCTCGAGCATACCAAGCTCGAGCTGTTTCACGACCAGGTGTTCTGCTTTACGCCCAAGGGCAAGCTGATCGCGCTGCCGCGTCATGCCAATGTGATCGACTTCGCCTATGCGGTGCATACCGACGTCGGCAACAGCGCGGTGGGCTGCAAGATCAACGGCAAGTTCGCGCCGCTGTCGTCCGAGTTGCAGAACGGCGACGAGGTCGAGGTGCTGACCTCGGAAGCGCAGGCAGCGCCGCCTTCGGCCTGGGAATCGCTCGCGGTCACCGGCAAGGCGAGGGCCGCGATCCGGCGCGCGACGCGTACCGCGGTGCGCGATCAGTATGCCGGCCTCGGCCGCCGCATCGTCGAGCGGTTGTTCGCGCGCGCCAAGATCGACTACGCCGACGACAAGCTCAAGGGCGCGCTGCCGCGGCTGGCGCGGGCCTCGATCGACGATGTGATGGCGTCGGTCGGACGCGGCGAGATGAAGGCCTCCGACGTCGCGCGCGCGATGTATCCCGACTACAAGGAAGAACGCATCGGGCGGTTCGGCGCCAAGAGGAGTCTTGCGGTCAAGCTGAAGCTGAAGTCGCCGCCGGACCCGGCGCGCAGCCCGTCCGCGATTCCGATCCGCGGCATCAATTCCGATCTGCCGGTGAAGTTCGCGCCGAACGGCGGCGCGGTGCCGGGCGACCGCATCGTCGGGATCGTGACGCCGGGGGAGGGCATCACCATTTACCCGATCCAGTCGCCGGCGCTGAAGGATTTCGAGGAGGAGCCGGAGCGCTGGCTCGACGTGCGCTGGGATGTCGACGAGACGACGCCGCAGCGCTTCCCGGCGCGGATCAGGGTCGACAACGTCAACGAGCCCGGAAGCCTCGCCCAGGTCGCCACCGTGATCGCCGAGCATGACGGCAATATCGACAACATCAGCATGTCCAGGCGCTCGCCCGATTTCACAGAGCTCACCATCGATCTTGAGGTCTATGACCTGAAGCATCTCAGCGCTATTATCGCGCAGTTGCGCGCCAAGGCCGTGGTCGCCCGGGTCGACCGCGTCAATGGATAGTACAGTTCGTCATTGCCGGGCTTGACCCGGCAATCCATTCTTTTCAAGAAGATGGATGCGCGGGTCGGAGCCCGCGCATGACAAGCCAGACTCTCTCTCGTTCTCAAGTTTTGCCGCGAGTCCGTAAATGCCCCAACCTCCTCCGCTGCGTCTCGGCGTCAATGTCGATCACGTCGCCACCCTTCGCAACGCACGGGGCGGCGAGCGGCCCGATCCGGTGCGCGCGGCGCTGGCCGCGATCGCGGCGGGCGCCGACGGCATTACCGCGCATCTGCGCGAGGACCGCCGCCACATCCGCGACGACGACATGGCGCGGCTGAAGGCGGAGATTTCAAAACCGCTGAATTTCGAGATGGCGGCGACCGTGGACATGCTGAAAATCGCGCTGGCGACCAGGCCGCATGCAGTGTGCCTGGTGCCCGAGCGTCGCGAGGAACTCACCACCGAGGGCGGCCTCGACGTGGTCGGCCAGCACAATGCGCTGGCGCCGTTCATCGCCCGGTTGAACGACGCCGGCATCCGGGTGTCGCTGTTCATCGCCGCCGATCCCGCCCAGATCGAAATGGCGGCCAGGCTGCGGGCGCCTGTGATCGAGATCCACACCGGCGCCTGGTGCGACGCCGTGGTCGACGGCCACGCGGCCAAGGCGAAAGCCGAATGGCAGCGTATCGTCGCCGGGGCGGCGCTGGCGCGTGCGGCCGGTCTGGAAGTCCATGCCGGCCACGGCCTCGATTACGAGACCGCGGAGAAGATCGCCGGCCTGCCCGAAATCATGGAGCTGAACATCGGCTACTACATGATCGGGGAGGCGCTGTTCGTCGGGCTGGCTGAGACCGTGCGGACGATGCGGGCGGCGATGGACCGCGGCCGCAAGAACCTCGGGAGCCCGGATCTGGCGCGCCAGGGGCGGGCATGATCATCGGCATCGGCTCCGACCTGATCGATATCCGCCGGGTGGCCAAAGTCATCGAGCGCCACGGCGACCGCTTTCTCGACCGCATTTTCACCGAGGCCGAGCGCGCCAGGGCCGGCCGCCGCGCCAAGAGCGAAAAGATGGTGGTGGCGACCTATGCCAAGCGGTTTGCCGCCAAGGAGGCCTGTTCCAAGGCACTGGGTACCGGCATCCGGCGGGGTGTCTGGTGGCGCGATATGGGGGTGGTGAACCTGCCGGGGGGGCGGCCGACCATGCAACTGACCGGCGGGGCGCTGGCCCGGCTCGAGGCGCTGACGCCCGAGGGCCTCGAGGCCCGGATCGATCTCTCGATCACCGATGACTGGCCGCTGGCCCAAGCCTTCGTCATAATTTCGGCGGTCAATCCGGGCAAAGCCTGACGTGCGGGGCGGCAGTATCGGGCGATCTCGCGCCAAACTAAAAATCGACGTTATCTCAAAGGATTAGCAAGTTTTGATACGGCCGTTGATTGCGCGGCTGCGAACAACCGTCTAAAACGCCCGAAGGGAACATCGAACCAGGGCGAGTTCAGGTTTGCGCCGGAATTCGCTCTCAATATCAGAATCAAGACCATTTTCTTGACGCGAAACGAAAGCGATTCGCGTGAGGAAAATGCTCTGCCACCGCGCGGTGAATCGCGACGGGAATTGGGAAAGCGATGAGCGTGACATCCGGGACAAAAACTGAAAGCGGCTTGGGTGAAACCATCCGCGTGGTCATCCATGCTCTTCTGATAGCGCTCGTGATCCGCACCTTCCTGTTCCAGCCCTTCAACATCCCCTCGGGATCGATGAAGGCGACGCTGCTGGTCGGCGATTACCTGTTCGTCTCGAAATATTCCTACGGCTACAGCCACTATTCGATCCCGCTGTCGCCGCCGCTGTTCTCGGGGCGCATCCTCGGTTCCGAGCCGGCGCGCGGCGATATCGTGGTGTTCCGCCTGCCGAAGGACGATTCCACCGACTACATCAAGCGCGTGATCGGGCTACCGGGCGACCGCATCCAGATGAGGGAAGGGCTGCTCTACATCAATGAAAAGCCGGTCAAGCGCGAGCGCCTCGGCGACTTCATCGGCGAGGATCCCTGCGGGTCCGACGCCACCGCGCGGGTGAAGCGCTGGAGGGAGACGCTGCCGAACGGCGTCAGTTATGAGTCGCTGGATTGCGTCGACAACGGTTTCTACGACAACACCACTCTCTACACGGT
>JBAQER010000720.1:0-5020 GCA_049286845.1 Bradyrhizobium sp. | reverse complement strand
GAATGACGCGGCGGTAGATTTGCGGCGCGAATTGGCGATTTATTCTGATCTCTTCGTCGCAGGCGGCTTTCCGCTTCTCTAGCGTCGAATAATCCAGAAACGGAAACCGGACGGCGCGCTTGATCTTCAGCGCGCGGTCGCCTTCAAGAAAGACCGACGCCGCATGCGTATCGATCCGATGAATATGCGGGTGCGTCGCGGGGTCCGTGAGCAATGCGAACACGCGCTCCTGCATGCGGGAGTCGGCGGTTGAAGTTGTCATGCGGGCCGGGCCTCAGGGTTGGAGGACTGCGGCGCCCAGGATTTGTCCCGTCCGCAGCTTGGTCAGGACGTCGTTGGCTTCAGCAAGCGGAAATGCCGTGGTCTGGGTCCGGATTCCGGCCTTGGGCGCGATTTTGAGGAAATCCAGCCCGTCCTGGCGCGTCAGATTGGCAACCGAAACCAGCTGTCTTTCCTGCCAAAGCAGATGGTAGGGAAAGCTCGGAATATCGCTCATGTGGATGCCCGCGCACACCACCCGTCCGCCCTTGCGTACCGCGCGCAGTGCTGCGGGCACCAATTGTCCGGCTGGGGCGTAGATGATGGCGGCGTCGAGTGGGGCGTCAGGGACCTGGTCCGACGGCCCGGCCCACACGGCGCCGAGCCGGCGGGCGAAATCCTGCGCTGCGATGTCGTCGGCTCGCGTGAAGGCATAGACGGAGCGGCCCTGCCAGCGCGCGATCTGGGCGACGATATGTCCGGCCGCGCCGAAGCCATAGATGCCGAGCCGCGGTGCGCTGCCAGCCTTCACCAGCGACCGCCAGCCGATCAGGCCCGCGCACAACAGCGGCGCGATCGACACGTCGTCGCCGTCTTCGCCGAGCGGAAATGCGTAACGGGCGTCGGCGATGGTGTGGGTGGCGAAGCCGCCGTCACGGGTGTATCCGGTGAACTGAGGGTGATCGCAGAGATTTTCCATGCCCTCTTTGCAGTAGCGGCAAGCGCCGCAGGTGTAGCCGAGCCAGGGGATGCCGACGCGGTCGCCGATCCGGTGCGTTGTGACCTTGCGGCCGACGAGGTCGACGCGGCCGACGATTTCATGACCGGGAATCACGGGATATTTGATGCCGGGAAGTTCCGCATCGACGACATGGAGGTCGGTCCTGCAGACGCCGCAGGCGCTTACCTTGACGCGAATTTCTCCGGCGCCGGGGTCGGGGTCCGCGCGCTCCTGCATCTGCAGAGGTGTCCCCGGCGCCGACAGTACCATCGCCCGCATCTGCTTCTCCGGAACCTGCCCGACGGACAATGCTATCCATACGGCGGCACGTTCGCGAGCCATTGACCTCAATCAAATATATCCAGGAGGAATCATCCTATGAATTTGGAAATATCTCTGTTGCCTTGACTAATAATCAACAATGACGCGACCCAAACAGTCATCGCGCTGCCATGTGTTGGATTATGATGTTTCCTTAGGCGGTCCGGTCACACGCAAGAACGCGTCAAGAATCATAACACCTAGGCCGGCGTCAGCCGGGCAAATCAACTGATGTCAACCTATCGCCTAAAAAATGTGCTTTCGCCCCGTTCGGTCGCGCTGGTCGGGGCCAGTCCGCGGCCGAGATCCGTCGGGCGGGCCATTCTCGGCAATATTCGCAAAGCGCAGTTCCAGGGTGAATTCGGGATCGTGAATCCGCGCTATGCGGAGATCGACGGCGTTCGCACGGTCGGTAGCCTCGCCAAATTGCCGTTCGTGCCCGACCTCGTGGTAATTACGGCGCCGGTAACCGCGATCACGGGGCTGATCGATGAGGCAGGAAAGCTCGGCACGGCGGGCGCGCTGATTATCACCGCCGGGCTCGGCCATGGTCCGGGCTCGCTGGCGGAGGCTGTAGAGCGCGTCGCGCGCAAGTACGGAATGCGGCTGATAGGACCGAATTGTCTTGGCGTGATGATACCTGGCGTAAATCTCAATGCCAGTTTTTCCGCGCATATGCCGGGTCCGGGAAATCTGGCGCTGATCTCGCAGTCCGGTGCCATTGCCGCAGGCATGGTGGATTGGGCGGCGCAGCGCGCCGTGGGCTTTTCCGGGATCGTTTCGATCGGCGACCAACTCGACGTCGATATCGCCGATCTGCTCGATTATTTCGCGCTGGATGGCAAGACACGGGCGATTCTGCTCTATGTCGAAGCGATCAAGGACGCCAGCAAGTTCATGTCCGCGGCGCGAGCCGCCGCCAGGATCAAGCCCGTCGTGGTCGTCAAATCCGGCCGCATGGTGCAAGGCGCGAGAGCGGCTACAACTCACACTGGGGCGTTGGCCGGTTCGGACGCGGTCTACGATGCTGCGTTCCGCCGCGCCGGCATTTTGCGGGTATCCGACCTTCGCGAGCTTTTCGATTGCGCCGAAACGCTGGGGCGCGTCGAATCGCCGCCGGGCAAGCGGCTGGCGATCCTGACCAATGGCGGCGGCATCGGTGTTCTCGCGGTCGACCGGCTTGTCGAACTGGGGGGAATTCCCGCTGTCATCACCCCTGAGACCAGGCAGAAGCTCGACGCCGTGTTGCCGCCGACATGGTCCGGATCGAATCCCGTCGACATCGTGGGCGATGCCGACCCCGCGCGCTACGCAGCGGCGCTGGAAGTCTTGCTGGCCGACCCGAGCATTGATGCAATCCTGGTAATGAATGTCCAAACCGCGATCGCTTCGGCCGACGATATCGCCGCCACGGTAACCGGGTTGGTCGGCAAGTACCGTGAAAAACACCGCCGCTCGGCGAAGCCCGTGCTTGCGGTTTGGGTCGGAGCGCACCACGAGATCGGGGATCTCTTGAGCGGCGCCGGGATTCCCAACTACCCCACCGAGGATGACGCGGTGCGCGGGTTCATGCACCTCGTCAGGCATCGCGAGGTGGTGGCGGAACTGGCGCAGGTTCCGCCTGCCATGCCGAGCGAGTTCGCGCCCGATATCGAGACCGCCCGCGGAATCGTTGCCGCCGCGCTTGCCGATGGCCGCCAATGGCTCGATCCGGTCGAGGTCAAGCGGTTGCTTGAGGCTTATGAAATTCCGATGGTGCCGACATTTGCAGCCGCCGACGCCGAGCAGGCCGTCGCCTACGCTTCGGAGCTGTTCGCGCAGGGCGCCACCGTGGTGCTCAAGATCATGTCGCGGGACATCATTCACAAATCCGATGTCGGTGGCGTCGTCCTCAATCTCACGAGCCCCGAGGCGGTGCGCGAAGCCGCGGCAAGAATCCTCGCACGGGCCAGGGAGCTTCGCCCGGAAGCCCGTATATCCGGCGTCATCGTGCAGGCGATGGTGGTCCGGCAGAAGGCGCGCGAACTCATTCTTGGCCTCGCCGACGATCCGACCTTCGGCACCGTGATCGTATTCGGCCGCGGCGGCACCGCAGTCGAAATCATCAACGACAAGGCGCTGGCGCTCCCGCCGCTCGATCTGCAATTGGCCCGTGACCTGATCGATCGCACCCGCGTTTCGCGGCTGCTGCGCGCCTATCGTGATGTGCCCGCGGTCAAGCAGGACGCCGTCGCGCTGGTTCTGGTCAAGCTGGCGCAGATGGCGGCGGACATTCCCGACATCCGCGAACTCGACATCAATCCATTGTTGGCGGATGAAGCCGGCGTGCTGGCCGTCGATGCGCGCGTCGCCGTCGGGACGGTGGCGCGCAAGTTCAAGGGGTCAGGCCCCGGCAATTTTGCAGTGCGGGCCTATCCCTCGCAATGGCAGCGGCACATCGAGGCCAAGGACGGCTGGCGGGTGTTTGTACGTCCGATCCGCCCCGAGGACGAGCCGTTGATCCACGACTTCCTGCGGCATGTCACCAGCAATGATCTGCGGCTGCGTTTCTTTGCGCCGATGAAGGAGTTCACTCACGAGTTCATCGCGCGGCTGACCCAGCTCGACTATGCCCGTGCAATGGCCTTTGTCGCGGTCGACGAAACCACCAATGAGGTGCTCGGCGTCGTTCGAATTCACTCGGATTCAATCTACGAAAGCGGCGAATATGCGATCCTGCTACGGTCCGATCTCAAGGGCAGGGGACTCGGCTGGGGATTGATGCAACTGATCATCGAATACGCGAAATCGGAAGGGCTCAAGGTGATCGCAGGCGATGTTCTGCAGGAAAACACCGTGATGCTGGAGATGTGCCGGAATCTCGGATTTGAAATAAAGGGCGATCCCCACGAGCACGGCATCTGCAACGTCAAGCTCAAGCTTTGAGCCTGTGCCGGCACACGGGATCCGCGCTCGCGAATCCCGTAGCCCTTGGGACTGTCAGAGGTGCGATACCGATACGACCCGGTAGGTGTGCATCTTGCCGCCCTCGTTGATCGAGACGTATTCGCCCGATACGAACCGTTCATCCGCGAAGTGAAATCCCAGCGAATCCGGCTTGTTGGATTCGTAGTGCAGCACCCAGCCGCCGCCCTGACGATGAACGAGATGACCGTGGTCGTCTTCCTCGCCCGGCCGCAATCGCGTGATCCGGCAAGCCTCGCGATTCGTTCGCCAGAGGGCCGGATCGATCTTGTCGTTGGCGTCGAGCGGAGCGACGATGACATAGGCGAAACTGGCGTCGCCTTCGGGATGACCAGGCTCGCGGGCAAGCTCGATACGGATCTGCCGGAAATGGGGTGGCAGGGACGTATTCAGGATCGGCTTGGGACTCTTTGACATAAGTGCGTCGCTCCTAGTTGACGATCTGGGGCCGGCCTTGGCCCCGCGATTACTTCTGCTCTGCCGCGGGAGCCGCGGCTGAAGCGGGGGATGCCGCCGGCTTTTTCAGGCTTTTGATGATGATCGTGATAAGCGGCACGATCAGCAACGGCAAGATGCCGTTGAGCGGATGGTGGATCATCCCCGACACCTGCGATTGCAGTGCTCTGGCCTCGAGCTGCAAGGCCTCGACCGAGGATCCGTGGATTTCATTGGCGAGTTCCAGTTCGCGGCCGGACGGCGGCCTCCCCGAGATGACGAACAGGATTGCGGCAATCAGGAAATTGACCCCACCGAGAA
>JBAQER010000719.1:0-10141 GCA_049286845.1 Bradyrhizobium sp. | reverse complement strand
GCGTGGTGCTGCCCAGGTCGGTCGGCCGCGCGATTTCGGATTCGAACATGTCGACGATGCGCGCCAGCGCATCCTCCTCGGTGTACTCGCTCTCGCGCGCATAGGCGCGCGCGGCATGGCGCGCGATATCGACCAGGAGCAGGCCCCACATATCCGGCTCCTCGAACGCGCGCTGGAACGCGATGGACAATCCGCCATCGACGACGAAGGCGCGCAACACCTCCGTGGCGTCATCGCGGCCCATGACGTCCGGAGGCAATGGCTGCTCCCTGGGCCCGGCCATGGCCTACCTGTAACAAACGGCTTTGGCGGCCGCGACCACTTCGGCCGCGGAGGGCAACGCCAGCTTTTCGAGATTGGCGGCATACGGCATCGGCACGTCCTTGCCCGACACCCGCGCCACCGGCGCATCGAGATAATCGAAAGCGTGTTCCATGATGCGGGCGGCGATCTCGGCGCCGACGCCATTCTGCTGCCAGCCCTCCTCCACCGTCACCGCGCGGCCGGTCTTCTTCACGGACGCCACGATGGTTTCGGTATCCATCGGACGCAGCGTGCGCAGATCGATCACCTCGGCCTCGATGCCTTCCTTCGCCAGTTCCTCGGCGGCCTTCAGCGCATAGGACATACCATTCGACCACGAGACGATAGTGACATGCCCGCCCGTCCTCACCACGCGCGCCTTGCCGATCGGGATCACATAATCGTCGAGTTTCGGCACCTCGCCGGTGTGGCCGTACAGCATTTCGTTTTCGAGGAAGATCACCGGGTTGGGATCGCGGATCGCGGCTTTTAAGAGGCCCTTGTAGTCGGCGGCCGAATACGGCGCGATCACCTTGAGGCCGGGAATCTGCGAATACCAGGCCGAATAATCCTGGCTGTGCTGGGCGGCGACGCGGGCGGCGGCGCCGTTGGGGCCGCGGAACACGATTCCGCAGCCCATCTGGCCGCCCGACATGTACAGCGTCTTGGCCGCAGAATTGATGATCTGGTCCATCGCCTGCATGGCGAAGTTGAAGGTCATGAACTCGACGATCGGCTTCAGGCCCGCCATCGCCGCGCCGACGCCGATGCCGGCGAAGCCGTGCTCGGTGATCGGGGTATCGATGACGCGCCTGGCGCCGAATTCCTGCAGCAGTCCCTGCGTTACCTTGTAGGCGCCCTGATATTCCGCAACTTCCTCGCCCATCACGAAGACGTCCGGATCGCGCCGCATCTCCTCGGCCATCGCGTCGCGTAGTGCTTCGCGGATAGTCATGGTCACCATCTCGGTGCCGGCGGGCACTTCGGGATCGGGTTCGGCAACAGCCGCGGGGGCGGCAGGGACGGCGGTGGCCGAAATCATCGGCTTGCCTTCGCCGACCGGCGAGCGCGACTCGGCCGCCTCCTGCGCGACACTAGGCGCGACGGGGGCCGCCTTCGGCGCCGGCGCCTTGCCGAGATCGGCTGCGGTCTCGCCGTCGGCCAGAATGGTCGCGATCGGCGTATTGACCGCGACGTCTTCGGTGCCTTCCGGGATCAGGATCTTGCCGAGGGTACCCTCATCGGTGGCCTCGACTTCCATCGTCGCCTTGTCGGTTTCGATCTCGGCGATGACATCGCCCGACTTGATCGCCTCGCCTTCCTTCTTCAGCCATTTCGAAAGGTTGCCCTTTTCCATGGTCGGCGACAGCGCAGGCATCAGCACTTGAATTGGCATGGTAACTCCAGGGAATTCGCTCTCTCGTCTGCGCTCAGCGATAAACGTCGGTCCACAATTCGGACGCATCAGGCTCGGGATCGTGCTGTGCGAAGTCGGCGGATGCGTTGACGATCTCGCGCACCTCGGCGTCGATCGCCTTCAAATCCTGTTCGCTCATCTTGGCCGCCAGCAGGCGGTTGCGAACCTGCTCGATCGGATCCTGATCGTGGCGGACCTTCTCGACCTCCTCGCGGGTGCGGTATTTCGCGGGATCCGACATCGAATGGCCGCGGTAGCGGTAGGTCTGCATTTCCAGGATGAAGGGCCCCTTGCCGGCGCGACACCAGGCGACCGCCTCGTCGCCGGCGGCCTTCACCGCGCGGCCGTCCATGCCGTCGACCTGCTTGCCGGGAATGTTGAAGGAGATGCCGCGCTTGGAAAAATCGGTTTGCGCGGAGGAGCGCGTCACCGAGGTACCCATGGCGTAGCGGTTGTTCTCGATGATGTAGATGACAGGTAACTTCCACAGCTCCGCCATGTTGAAGCTTTCGTAGACCTGGCCCTGGTTCGAGGCGCCGTCGCCGAAATAGGCCAGGCTGACGAGATCGTTGCCGCGGTAGCGGTTGGCGAAGGCAAGGCCGGTGCCGAGCGACACTTGCGCGCCGACGATGCCGTGGCCGCCGAAAAAATTCTTCTCCTTGCTGAACATGTGCATGGAGCCGCCCTTGCCCTTGGAATAGCCGCCATGGCGTCCGGTCAGTTCGGCCATCACGCCCTTGGCTTCCATCCCGCAGGCCAGCATATGCCCGTGGTCGCGGTATCCGGTTATGACCTGATCGCCATTTTTCAGGGCCATCTGCATGCCGACGACGATGGCTTCCTGGCCGATGTAAAGGTGGCAGAAGCCGCCGATCGCGCCCATGCCGTAGAGCTGGCCAGCCTTCTCCTCGAAGCGCCGGATCAGCAGCATGTCGCGCAGTGCGCCGAGTTCCTGTTGCCTGGTGAATTCCGGAGGGGAGCCGCTAGCCTTTTCCTGTCCCGTTTCCTTTGTGACGCTTTTCTTCGGTGCGGCCATGGCAATTCCGGATGAGAGAACGAATAGCCCTCTCTATCCCAACTCAAACCGCCATGAAAGGATTGCGTGACGCGGCGAAAAATTCGCTATGCCGCAGTGCAATGCGACGCGACATTTTCGAAACTGATTTCGATGGATTTTGAAATATGACGATTACTTCGGATGGACGGTCCGGACCAGATCGCGCGGATTGGCGTAATCGAGCTGGTAGCGCGCGCGCTCGTCCAGCATGTCGGGATCGACGCGGTCCGACCTGAGCAGTGATACCCGCTGCTCGCCCTCGGCGCGTTCGCGCTTCAACCGCGCCAGCTCCGACGTCAGCGCGATGATCTCCTGGTCGAGTTCCTGCCGCGCATTCAAGCCGTATTTGCCGGTATAGGCGTTGACACCGAAATAGCCGACCATGGCCGCCGCCATCGTATAGAGGGCGAGCCCGGTCAACAGGGATTTGAGTCGGGAGCGCGAAACCATGGCACAACCATGCGGCGGCGCGGTTAACGGAAGACTAATGCCCGCCCGCGCCGCCCTCGCGCCTGCCTATTTGTTTTGCTTTTCGACGAAGACCGCAAAGGCGTCGAGATATTGCTGCAGCACCTTCTGCACCGATTCCTTGGCAAGATTGCCCTTGTCGTCGAAGGCGTCGCCGACGCCGTTGAGATAGATTTCCGGCTGTCCCATGATCGGGCCGCAAATGCCCGGCAGGATATTTTGCAGATGTTTGGCGGCGTTGACGCCCCCCAGCGCACCCGGCGAGTTGCTGACGATGCCGATCGGTTTGCCGAGGAACGAGCTCTTGCCGTAGGGACGCGATCCGACGTCGATGGCGTTCTTCAACACGCCGGGGATCGATCGATTGTACTCCGGCGTCACGAACAGCACCCCGTTCGACTTCTGCAGTTTTTCGCGGAATGCCACCCAGTCGGCCGGCGGTGCCGCTTCCAGATCCTGATTGAAGAACGAAATGTCGTGCAGGGTGACGACGTCGAGCTTGAGCGTCGGCGGCGCGAGCTTGGCCAGTGCGTTGGCGATCTTGAGTGAAAAACTCTCTTTGCGGAGGCTGCCGGCAATAACGACGACGTTGTACGGGGTGGCCATGGAATTTCCTTCTGACGCAGGGTGCCGGAACGGCTCGGCCCCAGCCTAGCCAAGCCATCGAAAGATGCAAGTGCATGAATTGTCAAATCTGAACGAGCGAGCGCCCGAATGCAAACAGGCCGCCCCGCCCGGGACGGCCTGCCGTTTCAAATCCTTTGAGCCCCGATCAAATCACCGGATTCCACGGCGCCGGAATCAGCAGGTATTTCGCGCCGTCCTTCTCAACCGCCCTGGTTCGGATTGATCAGGTATTTTTCCCCGGTGGAACGCTTGTTGTAGATGGCGATGTGGGAAAGCTGCAGCGCCTCCTGCAGCGACACCACCTGGGTGTAATGGCTGGCGAAGGTGGTCTTGAGCTCGGAAGCCACGCGCTGGCGCAGCCGACCGATTTCAGCCGGGCCGATCTTCTGCAGGAACGGCGTCAAGAGCCAGCCGCCGACACCCCAGGTCAGACCGAACGCCCGGCTCAATTCGGTCGGACGATTATCGAGGCTGCCGTAGATATAGACCTGCTTGTACACGTTCGAGCCGTAGCGGCTGTATTCCTTCGCCGTCTTGTTGGCGGCGATCTCCATGCAGGTGAGAATCTGGCCTGCCAGCTTGCCACCACCGATGGCGTCGAACGCGATCGTTGCGCCGGTTTCGACCAGCGCGCCGGTGAGGTCGTCCATGAACGTCGGCGCGGTTGAATCGACGACATATTTGGCGCCGATCTTGCGCAGGATGTCGGCCTGCTCCTTGCTGCGTACGATGTTGACGAGGCCGATGCCGTCCTTGATGCAGATCTTGTTGAGCATCTGGCCGAGGTTCGATGCGGCGGCAGTGTGCACCAGCGCCTTATGACCTTCGCGCCGCATGGTCTCGGTCATGCCGAGCGCCGTCAGCGGATTGACAAACCATGACGCGCCGTCGGCAGGCGAAGCGCCGGCGGGCAGCTCCATCACATCCCTGACCTTCAGGACACGGTACTGCGTGTACATGGCGCCGCCGATCATCGCGACCGTCTTGCCCATCAGCGCCTTGGCGGCATCCGACGATCCGGTCTTGATCACCACGCCGGCCCCCTCGTTGCCGACCGGCATCGATTCATCGAGCCGCGCCGACATCATCCTCATGGCAGCTTCCGGCATCTTGGCCGTCACGACGGGAGCGTCCCTGGTGCCTGAAGCCTTGGCGGTCGACATGTCGGCCGGGCCGATCAACAGCCCGAGATCGGACGGGTTGATCGGCGCGGCCTCGACACGGACCACGACTTCGTCGTCAGCCGGCTCGGGCGTCGGGACATTCACCAGCGACAGTTCGAGTTCGCCGCTCTTCTTGAGCAGCGAGCGAAGCTGCAGCCCCGTCTTGGTGTCACCCATACTCATTTCCTCCCTGCCTGCGATTCAGCATCCTGTTGGCGATCCGCGCCCGTCCCGAACCATTGGCGATATGGTCGCGGCCGGATCATGATGTCCACCCGTTTGCGCGATTTCAGTCAAGCCCAGCGCGCCCCAAACAGGTCGACGCGACGCGTTGCACTCGGGCAACACGTTCCTGGAAATAGTCATGACCTGCTGAATTCGCCCTTGCGCGACCACATTGTGACCCGAAACATCAAGGCGTCGGATGCTTGGCTGTGCAACCTGGCTCACTTGGAGCCTCTGGGGCTAGAACCATGAACCCGCGACGATCAGCAATAGTAGCAGCGGCGTTTTATCCAACCGTCGTCATTGCAGGTTGGGCTTTCGTCAGCCTTGGCAGCATTGGTTCACCTCGTATCGAGAACGCCGCAGCGGAGCACGTCGTGGACCGCCTCGCGCCATTGCTGACCGCCAGCGTCGACGTTGCGGCCGCGCCGGAGGCCAACGCGCCGCAATCAGTTGCAATGAGCTACGTCGCGCCCGATACGCCCGAAGTGGCCGCAGCCGCCGAACTCGTGACGAAGCTCTTCGCCGTTACGAAGCCTGTCACCGATACAGCAACAACAGAGGCGGCATCGCGCCCCTTCGTCGTTGCCGCACTGACCGATCCGGCGGAAGTTCTGCCTCCGGAAATCCCGCCCGCGCAGGCGCTGCCCGCAAGCACGGCCGATGCGCCGCCCGAGGACGCCGCGACGACAGCCGGCCGCATCGAGCTTGTCGGCGAGTGCCTGGTGGCCGAGGCCTGCATCGACCAGTTCCTCTGGGCGCTTTACCAGCGCACGCCCAAGGAGGACACCATCAAGGAGCGTGAGCTCAGGAAGGTGACAGTCAAAAGGAAGGGCAAACGGGTGACTGTCACCAGAAGCTTCACCAAGCTCGTCGACAACGATTTCACCTGGAAGGATCCCAAGGCGGCGGAACGAACCGGCATGTCGATGATGGACTACGTGATCGGCGGCATGGATCGCAGCTTCAAGCTAAAGCTGTTTCATGCGCTTTACGCTGCGGAGGCCGCCGGACTGCAGCCCGGCATCACCAGCGCGTTCCGCGACGACTATCGTCAATCGATCGCAAGCGGCCTGAAAGCCGCAAGCGACCGGTCGTATCACGGCGGCAGTTTCCGCGGCGGCTATGGCCACGGGCTTGCGGCTGATATTGTCAGCGTCAATGGCGCGACGCGGGCGAAGCGGTGGGTTTCGACCGAAGCCCTCTGGAAATGGGTCGATGCGAATGGGAAGCAGTTCGGAATCGGCCGACCGTATCTCGGTCGCGATCCCCCGCATGTGGGGCCGATCGACGGCCAGGAATACGCCTCTCGCCGCGGCGGAGCGAAGGCCGCGGACGCGGATGTGAAGAAGCGCCACCGGCAGGCCGCGCACGTCAAACCGTCCGCGGCGAAACGGCCGGTCGTCGCAAGATCGTCCAAGGGGCGAACGATCTGACGATTTCTGAAGGCGCTAAGCCAGCGCCTTCAGCGCCGCCCTGCCCGCATATTTCGCCTGGCTGCCCAGTTCCTGCTCGATGCGCAGCAATTGATTGTACTTGGAGGTACGGTCAGCGCGCGCCAGCGAGCCGGTTTTGATCTGGCCGCAATTGGTGGCGACCGCGAGGTCGGCGATGGTGGAATCCTCGGTCTCGCCCGAACGGTGCGACATCACGGCGGTGTAGCCGGCCTTGTAGGCCATCTCGACGGCGGAAAGCGTTTCCGTCAGCGTGCCGATCTGGTTGACCTTGACCAGGATGGAATTGGCGCGTCCGTTCTTGATGCCGTCGGCCAGCCGCGTCACGTTGGTGACGAACAGGTCGTCGCCGACCAGCTGGCACTTGCTGCCGATCAGCCCGGTCAATTCCTTCCAGCCGTCCATGTCGTCTTCGGACATGCCGTCCTCGATCGAGACGATCGGATAGCGCGAGGCGAGATCGGCGAGATATTTGGCCTGCTCCGAACGCGAGCGCGTCTTGTTCTCGCCGCCGTAGACGTAACTGCCGTCCTTGAAGAATTCGGTGGCGGCGCAGTCCAGCGCCAGCATGACGTCGCCTCCCGCCTTGTAGCCGGCCTTGCCGATCGCGCCCATGACGAATTCGAGCGCTGCGTCCGCCGACGGCAGGTTCGGCGCGAACCCGCCCTCGTCGCCCACATTGGTGTTGTGGCCCGCCTTCTTCAGTTCCGACTTCAGGGTGTGGAAGATTTCCGAGCCGCAGCGCAAAGCCTCCGCGAACGTCGCAGCACCCACTGGCATGATCATGAATTCCTGGAAGTCGATCGGGTTGTCGGCATGCACGCCGCCATTGATGATGTTCATCATCGGCACCGGCAGCGTCCGCGCCGAGGTGCCGCCGACGTAGCGATAGAGCGGCATGTCGAAGGATTCGGCGGCCGCCTTGGCGCAGGCGAGCGAAACGCCGAGAATGGCGTTGGCCCCCAGCCGGCTCTTGTTCGGCGTGCCGTCGAGATCGATCATGATCTGGTCGATCTGGACCTGCTCCTCGACCGCCATGTCGCTCAGGGCCTCGAAGATCTCGCCGTTCACGGCGGCGACGGCCTTCTGCACGCCCTTGCCGAGATAGCGCGCCTTGTCGCCGTCGCGCAGTTCGACGGCCTCATGCGCACCGGTAGAGGCGCCCGACGGCACTGCCGCGCGGCCGATCGAGCCATCCTCCAGCACCACATCGACTTCGACCGTGGGATTGCCGCGGCTGTCGAGAATTTCGCGGCCGATGATGTCGACGATAGCTGTCATGTCCTGTGCTTCCCTGAATGGTGCTGGCTTGGTTGGGGCGCGTCTTACACGGCGCGCAAGCAAATGTGAACGCTTGCCCCGCGGCCTTGCCCTGACGGGGGGACTTGGTCGGGCTATGCTGCCTAAAGGTTGATCTTAGCGTCCAAACCTTCCTTCTCATAAGCCCAAGGTAACGCAATGAATCGCCGTCAGTTTCTCGCTTCAACGGCCGCCGGAATCTTGGCCGCGCCGGCGCTGTTGGGCGGGGCCGTCGCCCAGGAAGGCCCGTTCCGGGTGAAGTATTATCCGGTCGCCAGCGGCATGGGTTCGCGCGACGTCGCCCCCGCCCCTGATGGCACGGTCTGGTTCTGCGGCCAGCACAACGGCGCCCTGGGGCGGCTCGATCCGCGGGACGGCTCATTCAAACTGGTCGATCTCGGCAAGGGCGCAGCCCCCCACGGTGTCGTCATCGGCCCCGACGGGGCGCTCTGGGTGACCGAGGGCGGGCAGAATGCCATTGCCCGCGTCGACCCCGGCAATCACAGGGTGACTCTGTTCCGCCTCCCCGCAAAGGAGGCCTACGCCAACCTCAACACCGGTGTGTTCGATAAAAGCGGTGTGTACTGGTTCACCGGCCAGTCCGGCATCTACGGCCGGCTCGAACCGAAATCGGGTGACCTGACCGTGTTCAAGGCGCCGCGCGGTCGTGGACCTTACGGCATCACGGTGACACCGAAGGGCGACGTCTGGTACGCCTCGCTCGCCGGCAGTCACATCGCCAAGATCGATCTGGCGACCGGCAATGCATCCGTGGTCGAGCCGCCGACGCCCGGCCAGGGCGCGCGGCGAGTGTGGTCGGATTCAAAAGGCCGGCTCTGGGTCAGCGAATGGAACAGCGGCAACGTGTCGGTGCACGATCCAGCCGACGGTTCCTGGAAAGCCTGGAAACTGCCGGGCGACGCCCCCCGCACCTATTCGGTCTTTGTCGATGACAAGGACAAGGTCTGGCTGACCGATTTCGCTGCCAATGCGATCGTGCGCTTCGATCCCGTGACGGAGAAATTCAACGCATTCCCCAGCGACAAACCGGGCGCCAATGTCCGGCAGATGGCCGGCAGGCCGGGCGAAGCCTGGGGCGGCGAATCCGGCACCAACCGGCTGGTCATGATCCAAACCGTTACGTGAGAGTGTTTCCTTTGCTGTTGCTGCTCGCGATTCCTTCGGCTGCCCCGGCCGCCGCGGAAACTGACGGCGAGCGCCTGTTCGCGTTCTGCCGCGCCTGCCACAGCCTCGATCCGGCCGAGCGCGGCCTGCCCGGCCCCAATCTCACGGGGATCGTCGGGCGCAAGGTCGGCGGCGATCCGGCGTTCGACTACTCGCCGGTATTGCGCAATGCGCGCGATGACGGTCTGCGCTGGGATGCAACGCGCCTGGAAACCTTCCTCGCCGACCCGGCCGGGATGTTTCCGGGGCTGTGGATGTCGATGCGCGGCATCGAGGATGCGGCCGAGCGCGGCGCGCTGGTGCGCTTTCTGGCCGACTCCGCTTCGCGCTGACGGTTGACGGCGACGCCCGCTTGCGTCCATGTCAACGCTCGCACAGGACAACGAAGATGGCTCGAAAATCATTGCAGCTCGGCCGCGCCGTGGAATGGCCCAAGACGCCTGACGAGGCGAAGCTCGACCGCGTGCCCAACCCGCAAAGAGACACCAATTACCTGGTGCGCTTCACTGCCCCGGAATTCACCTCGCTCTGCCCGGTCACCGGCCAGCCGGATTTCGCGCATCTGGTGATCGACTACGTACCGGGGCCATGGCTGCTGGAATCGAAATCGCTCAAACTCTATGTCGCGAGTTTCCGCAATCACGGCGCGTTCCACGAAGACTGCACGGTAGCCATCGGCAAGCGGATCACGGCCGAGATCAAGCCGAAATGGCTGCGCATCGGCGGCTACTGGTATCCGCGCGGCGGCATTCCGATCGACGTGTTCTGGCAAGCCGGCAAACTGCCGAAGGGCATGTGGATTCCCGATCAGGGCGTCGCGCCCTATCGCGGCCGGGGGTGATCCCGCCCGATGCGCCGTGAGCGTCGTGCGTCATCCTGAAGCTATCTAGCCATCTGCCCCGCCAATGGCACCCGAATTGCTTGACTTTGCGGTAGCATGGCC
>JBAQER010000718.1:0-3567 GCA_049286845.1 Bradyrhizobium sp. | reverse complement strand
GTTGATAGCTGTGCCAGCGCCGCAGCAACGCTGCGTCCCGCAATGAGACGGTCGGGCGCAATCTCCGCGAGCGGCACCAGCACGAAAGCCCGTTCGAACAGCCGGGGGTGCGGCAGCGTCAGTTCCGGCTTCTGGATCGAGACGTCGTCATAGGCGATCAGATCGAGGTCGAGGGTGCGCGGACCCCAGCGCTTCTCCAGGGCGCGATCGCGGCCGAATTTTTGCTCGATCTTGTGCAGCGTGAACAACAGCGCATGGGGATCGAGGCTGGTCTCGATCTCGATGCAGGCGTTGATGAAGCGCGCCTGCTGCTCATCGCCCCAGGGCGGGGTGGCGTAGTCCGAGGAACGCGCCAGCAATGCTGCTTGCGTCATGCCGCAGATATTGGCGATCGCCTTTTGGAATGTCGCGCGGACGTCGCCGACATTGCCGCCGAGCGCGATCAGGACGTCAGCCATGCGACGGCGCTTGCCGTGTCCGCGTCAGGACCACGCCGACATCCTCGAAGATCGCGGCGATCGGGGCGTGCGGCTTGTGAACGGTGACCTTGATCGCGCTCACCCTCGGAAACGCCGTCAGGACAGCTTCGGCCACGGCGCCGGCCGCGCGCTCCAGCAGTTTGTAATTGGCATTCTTGAAGGCCGCGGTCGCGGTCGCGACCACGTTGGAATAGGATACGGTGTCGGCGAGGCGATCGGTGTGTGAGGACTCCGACAGGTCGATCGAGAGTTCGAGATCGATGACGAAACGCTGCCCGACCTCGGTCTCGTGTTCCATCACCCCGTGCCGGGCATGGATGACGACGCCGGTAATGAAGATCGTATCGGTCATTGCCTGTCCCAAATCGCCGCCGCCACCCGCAGCGCCTGTACGGTTTCCGACACATCGTGCGCCCGGATGATCCTGGCCCCGGCCTTTGCTGCAATGAGATGCGCCGCGATCGAACCGCCCAGGCGCTGATGCGGCTCCGACGGCACCACCGTGCTGATGAAGCGCTTTCGCGACGCGCCGACCAATAGCGGCAGGCCGAAGACGTCGAGTTCGTCGAGCCGGGCCAGCGCCGTGATGCTCTGTTCGGGGGTCTTGCCAAAGCCGATGCCGGGGTCGAGTACGATATCTTCACGTGAAATGCCGGCCTTGTCGGCGATCTCCAGCGAGTGCGCAAAGAAGGCTGCAATATCCTTCATGATGTCGATGTCGGCATCGACCCGATCGCGGTTGTGCATGACGATGACGGGCGAATGGCGTGCCGCCAGCAGCCTCGCCATCTCGGGATCGCGTTGCAGGCCCCAGATGTCGTTGGCGATCGATGCACCTGCATCGAGTGCCCAGGCGACCACGGCCGATTTCATGCTGTCGATGGAAACGGGAACGCCGAGCGAAACCACCTCGGTCAGAACAGGCGTCAGACGCTTCAGTTCTTCGTCGGCGGAGATGGCTTTCGCGCCATAGGGCCGGGTGGATTCCGCGCCGATGTCGATGATGTCGGCGCCCTCGGCGATCATGCGGCGAGCCTGCGCCAGAGCGGCCTCCGGCGCGATAAACTGTCCGCCATCGGAAAATGAATCCGGTGTCACATTCAGGACGCCCATCACGGCTGGATACGGCCGGGACAACAGCGCCCGAAGCACCGGATGATCTGCCGGGGTGGCCGCCGGAGCGGTTCTGGACGTGGTCGCGATCATGCGGTCGCTTTGCGCGGTCCGCGCATGGGAGTCAAGATGCGGGGGCGCCGTCCGGGCCGCCTCTGGAGCGGCTTGATAAATGATTAGTAAGTGATCTTGGGCTGAAGCTTGCGAGCCTTCTCAATCAGTTGTTCGACCGACTTTTCCGACGGCAAGACCCGGACGAGTCTGCGCCTGGAATTCACTTCTTTCATGTTCTGCGCCAGGCGCGCCGGGTTGCGAAGCGCAAGCTCGCGAACCGTGGTGACGCCGGCGGCGCGCACCAGCCCGACCTTGGCCTTGCCCATGCCGGGAATCCGCATGTAGTCAGAGACATTGGCCCATTCGAGCAGCAGCTGCTCGCTGATGCCGGTCTTTGCCGCGAGCGCCTTGCGCCCTTTTACGGTGCGGGCGGCCTCGAGAAAGCCGTCGGTGGTGCGGATGCCAAGCGATTTGAGTTTCGAAGCGGCGAAGGCTGGCAGGCCGTCAATCTCGGAGATGGAATATGTCATGTTACTCGATCAAAAAGGTGCTTTAAGCGAACTGACTAAGGCCCGGCGTCCCTGCGATGATCTCGCCCATCTGATCCGCTCCGATTTTGTCGCGGCCAAACTTGAAAAGTTCACGCGCGATGCTCTGAATCTCGCCCATGCCCAAACCACGCTCCATCAGCTTGGTTCCCAGCGCCATCAGACCGCCGCCCATCAACCTCGCTAGACCGCCGCTGTTGCTCGAGGCTGCGATCACGGCTTCCGCGCCGGGAATCTTGTCGATCAAGGCCTGGACTTTGTCGGAAGGACCCTCGCTGCGGAGGAAACCCAGGATGATGCCGATAGTTTTTTCAGCTACGGCTTCATCAATGCCGGCCTTTGCAGCCAGCTGCCCAATCAGTTCGTCCATATTGCCCCAACCTCGACCCGTTGTTTGCCGGATCCTTGCTTGTGAATTTATCTTGATCTTCTGCTGCACGAATTACAAGCGATCACCGCATTCGAAAGTAATTTTCGTCCTCGATCGCGCCGCGAGTGTTGCAGCATTGCAAGAGCAGGCGTGGAATCTGCGGAGATTTGTCGCGGGTCAAGCAGCCTCACTGCAACTTTCGTCGATCGATCGAACGAGGCCGGTCGATCCAAAGTCGACGAGCCGGGCTTCGGGTCCCCTGGGCGGCGTTGACCGGTTTCAATCGGCTTGCAAGATGCAGTATGATAAGGCGTCTGGCGACTGAGACCCCTGGGTAGGCGCGAAGAGGCGATGCAATGGCTACGTCCGAGAACAAGATGGCTGATACCGGCGAGAAGCTCTTCATCGGGAAGGGTGAGCAGCCGGCCTGGCTGACGCTCGGGCTTGCAAACCGCCATGGTCTCGTCACCGGCGCTACCGGAACCGGCAAAACCGTCTCGCTGCAGGTGATGGCCGAAGGATTTTCGCGTGCAGGTGTTCCGGTGTTCGCCGCCGACATCAAGGGGGACCTCTCGGGCATCGCGGAAGTCGGCGAGGCGAAGGATTTCATCCTCAAACGGGCGACCGCGATGGGGCTGGCATTCCAGCCCGACCAGTTTTCGACGGTGTTTTGGGACGTGTTCGGCGAGCAGGGCCATCCGGTGCGCGCCACCGTGTCCGACATGGGCCCGCTGCTGCTGGGCCGGATGCTGGGCCTGAACGAGACCCAGGCCGGGGTGCTCAACCTGGTGTTCAAGATCGCCGACGACAACGGCCTCGCGCTCCTGGACCTGAAGGACCTGCGCGCGATGCTGCGCTATGTCGGCGACAACGCCAGCCAGTTCACCACCCAGTACGGCAACATCAGCGCCGCCAGCGTCGGCATCATCCAGCGCGGCCTGCTGCAGATCGAGTCGCAGGGCGGCGAGAAATTCTTCGGCGAGCCCATGCTCAACATCCAGGA
>JBAQER010000717.1:0-1895 GCA_049286845.1 Bradyrhizobium sp. | reverse complement strand
CGCCTACACCGACCGCGAAGTGATGCTGTACGCCTACGGCATCGGCATGGGCGCCGACCCCATGGACGAGAAGGAACTGGCCTTCGTCAACGAGGCGGTCGCCGTCCCGCGTCCGCTGAAGGTGGTGCCGACGTTTGCCTCGGTCGCGGCATGGGGCGCCGGGCCCGGCGAGATGCATCTCAACCGCCTGATGGTGGTTGACGGCGAGCGCGACATCACCTTCCACAAGCCGCTTGCGATCGCCGCGCACATCACCGCCGATTCCACCGTGCTCGACGTGTTCGACAAGGGCAAGGACAAGGGCGCCGTGATCCGGCACCAGACCGTGCTCAAGGACGAGAAAGGCGAGAAACTGGCGACGCTGGTGGCGTCGCGTTTCGCGCGCGGCGACGGCGGCTTCGGCGGACCTTCCGAAGGCCAGCCTGAACCGCACAAGGTGCCGAGCCGCAGCCCCGACAAATCAGTGGATATCACGACGCGCCCGGATCAGGCACTGATCTACCGTCTTTGCGGCGACCGCAATCCGCTGCATTCGGATCCCGAATTCGCAAAGCGTGCCGGCTTCCCGAAGCCGATCCTGCACGGCATGTGCACCTACGGCATCACCTGCCGCGGCGTGCTGCAGACCTATGCCGATTACGATCCTGCCGCCTTCCGGCAACATGCGGTGCGGTTCTCCTCGCCGGTCTATCCCGGTGAGACCGTGACCATGGAAATGTGGAAGGACGGCAACGTGATCTCGTTCGAAGCCAAGGTGAAAGCGCGCAACGTCACCGTCATCAAGAGCGGCAAGACGGTGCTGGGCTAACACGCCCGTCATTCCGGGGCGCGCGTTAGCGCGAACTATGATGTGCAATTGCACATCTGAGAATCTCGAGATTCCGGGTCTGGTCCTTTGGACCATCCCGGAATGACGGAACCAACAAGGAGAGAACACCATGGGATTGCTCGACGGCAAGGTGGCGCTGATCACCGGCGCGGGTGGCGGGCTCGGCGAGGCCTACGCAAAACTGTTCGCGCGCGAGGGTGCGGCTGTCGTGGTCAACGACCTCGGCGGTCCCCGCGACGGCAGCGGCGCCGATGTCTCGATGGCGCAGAAGGTGGTCAATGCGATCAAGGCCGAGGGCGGCCGCGCGGTCGCCAACGGCGCCGATATCTCCACCATGGCCGGCGGCCAGTCGGTGTTCGACGACGCCATCAAGCATTTCGGCCGCGCCGATATCCTGGTCAACAATGCCGGCATCCTGCTCGACCAGACTTTCGCGAAGGCGACCGAGGCCGCCTGGGACAAGGTGTTGAAGGTGCATCTGAAGGGCGCTTTCTGCGTCACCCAGCCGGTGTTCCGCTGGATGCGCGAGAACGGCGGCGGCGTCATCGTCAATACCTCCTCGACCTCCGGCCTGATCGGCAATTTCGGCCAGAGCAATTACGGCTCCGCCAAGGGCGGTATCTGGGGCCTCTCCAACGTGCTGGCGATCGAGGGCCGCAAATACAACATCCGGATCTGGACGCTGGCGCCGGGCGCGTTGACCCGCATGACCGCCGACCTGCCGCGCTATATCGAGAACCCCGGCGCCGCATTGGGGCCTGATGGCATCGCCCCGGCCGTGCTATACATGGTCAGCGAACTCTCGGGCGACCAGACCGGCAAGACGCTCGGCGTCTCCGGCCCGCGCGGTGTGCGGGAAATGCGAATGATGGAGAAGCCGGGCTGGAAGCCGCCGCACACCGGCTGGAAGGCCCAGGATATCGCCGCACACGCCAGCGACATTTTCTTCTCCGAGGAAGAGATCAAGATGGGCGCAAGGCGGTTTTGAGAAGTAACCGTCATTCCGGGATGGTCCGCAGGACCAGACCCGGAATCTCGAGGTTCCGGGTTCGATGCGTCGCATCGC
>JBAQER010000716.1:0-1764 GCA_049286845.1 Bradyrhizobium sp. | reverse complement strand
CGCTCGATCGCTTCGAGCCTTCGGGTTTCGCGATCGATCGCCCGCACCGCCAGCCATGACGACAGTGCCGCGACGTCGACCGTGCGGTCGAGCGCATCGGGCGGGCCCGCGGCGAACAGCTGAATTTCCGCGCGGCTCGCCGCCGACCCGGCCGCCGTCGAGGCCAGGTTGGCGCGGATGTCAGCCTGGTCGGCGGGAATGTCGTAGCCGCCCGACACGATGACACGCGCGCCTTCGGCCTCGAGCGTGGTCGCACCGACGCGGATCCGGCCGTCCCTAATGTTGAACGGAATTTGCGCCAACTTGACCGACAGCACCCCGGCCGACAGCACCCGCTCGACGATCTGCCGCAGCCTGGCGTCGTCGGTCGCCTGCCCGCCGTCGCTGGCGCGGACCGCTGCCTCGAAGGCTCGCGGGTCGAGCCCGGCAATGCGCGCGGATTCCAGCGTCACCGTTCCGCTTCCGGACAGCGCGCCGGCTAGCGCCGACGCGCTGCGGCCCTGGCTCGCCAGCGTCATTTGCATCGAGGCGCGGCCTTCGGGCATCTTCAGCCCGCGATAGCGCAGCGCAGCACCTTCGACGCCGCTGAACTGAACGCGCGCATTCAAGGCAATTCCATTGGCGGTCGCTCTGGCGTCGATATTGGCGCTCGCCTCGCCGCCGCCGATGGCGCCTTTGATCGCATCGAAGCTCAGCGACTGGCCGTCGCTCCTGACCGCGCCGCTGACAGGACGCAATTCGCCGCCGCCCGGCAGCGCGCCGCGCAGCGCCTGAAACGCGATGCGGCCGCGCCAGCCCTTCAGGAGCCCGGAGCCGAGCGGCTCGGCGGCATCGTGTCCCGCCGCGCCTATCGCAAGTGCAAAGGCCGGCCCGAGGTCGAGCGTATCGAGGCCGACTTCGCCCTCGACGTTTTTTTCCTCGTCAAGAACCAGCGCCACGCGGCCGCGCAACCTCGAGCCCGATATCGTGCTGTCGAGATCGTCGAAGGTCAGCTTGTTGCCCGCAAGCGAGACGCGCGACGACAAGCTGATATTCCGCGGAGAGCTATCGGACGGCTTGAGATCGAGCAGCGGCGTGAGATCGACGCTGCGAGCCCTCAAATTGACGCTGGCTTTCGGCTCAGCCGCCCACGGCTCGGCCGTCCCCTCGGCTTCGGCGTCGAGACCGGTTCCCGACATCTTCAGCTTCAGCCGCAACGGCGCACGCCACACGCCCGCCAAGGAGCCTTCGAATTGCGCCGGGCCATCGCCGGCGGCGATCACGCGATCGAGCCCCAGCGGCGCCAGCAACGAACGGCCCTGCTCTGCGGACAGTTTCGATTCGATGTTGATCTCGCTGCGCCCGAGCGCATCGAGATCGATCCCGCGTACCGCGGCGATCACGGGCCTTGCCGTGATCGTGGCGGTGCCCTTGAGCCGCGGCACGTCGAAATCGAACACGGCGCGCGCGCTGGCGCGATCGGCCTGCTGAGGGTTCTTGTCGAGATCGAGCAACAGCTTCAGGCGCGCAGGGCCGGGACCAGCCGTGATCGCATTGAGCCGCGCCGCGATCGCCGGCGCCAGCGGCGCGATCAGGCCGGTGATTTGTCCGAGCGACGTGGCGCTTGAATTCAGCGTCAGCTTTCCGGTGGTGTTGACGCGGTCAAAACTTCCCGCGCCCTCGACCATCACGCTGCCGGCCTCGCCGATCTTCAGCTGATCAAGCGAGAACATCTTCGCGCCATAGCCGAGCTTCGCGACCAAGGGCCGCAATTCCTGACCGGCC
>JBAQER010000715.1:0-5779 GCA_049286845.1 Bradyrhizobium sp. | reverse complement strand
GGGCTGGGCTTCGCCAACACGCTGTATGGATTTCTGATCCTGCCGGAATCGCTGCCAAGGGAATGCCGCTCGCCGCTGCGCTGGAACAGCGCCAATCCGATCGGCGCGCTGCATCTGCTGCGCTCCGATCGCGTTCTGACGGGACTGTCGGTGGTGAATTTTGTCGCGCAGACCGCGCATGTGGTGTTGCCGAGCACCTACGTGCTCTATGCGACCTATCGTTACGGCTGGGACACCACGACCGTCGGCCTGACGCTGGCGATGGTCGGCATCTGCGCCATGATCGTCCAGGGCCTCGGCATCGGGCCGATCGTGTCGCGTCTCGGCGAGCGCCGTGCGCTGATGCTCGGACTTTGCTGCGGCGCTCTCGGCTTCCTGATTTTTGCGCTGGCGCCGACCGGCCCCTTGTCCTGGCTCGGCATTCCCGTGATGGCATTGTGGGGCGTGTCGGGCGCGGCGATCCAGGCGCTGGCCACGCAACTGGTTGCGCCCGACCAGCAGGGCCAGTTGCAGGGCGCCAATTCCAGCGTGCAGAGCGTGGCGCAGCTGGTGGGGCCGTTCCTGTTCACGCTGACCTTTGCATATTTCATCGGCGCGCAGGCCCCGCTGCAACTGCCGGGCGCGCCGTTCCTGCTGGCGTCGGCGCTGTTGCTGCTGGCGCTTCTGATCGCGGCGCGCACGCTGGCCGGCGCGCGAGTCCGGTAGGAGAACGGCCGGCCGGACTTCTGCAAGCCCGGCCGGCCCAGCCTCGTTACTTCTTCAGCAGCGGACAATCGCTGGTCGCGAGCGGCTTGGCCGCGTCGTCCGGCGAGATCGTGGCGATCTGCTTGTAGTAGTCCCAGGGGTACTTCGACTCCGCGGGCTTCTTCACCTCGAACAGGTAGGCCGGGATCAGCCGGCGGCCGTCGGCGCGCAGCGGACCCTTGCCGAACAAGGGATCGTCGGTCGGCAGTTCCTTCATCTTGGCGACGACCTTGGCGCCGTCATGCGGATTGCCGCCGAGCGCGTCCAGCGTTTTCAGGTAGTGCAGGACGGCGGCGTAGACGCCGGCAACCGTCATCGACGGCATCGTGCCCTTGGGCGATGCCGCCTGGAAGCGCTTCGACCAGGCGCGGGTCGCGTCGTTCATGTCCCAGTAGAAGGATTCAGTGAACGTCAGGCCCTGCGCGGTCTTCAGGCCGAGCGAATGCACGTCGTTGATGAACAGCAGAAGTGCCGCGAGCTTCTGGCCGCCCGAGACGATGCCGAACTCGGCGGCCTGCTTGATCGCATTGGTAGTGTCGCCGCCGGCATTGGCGAGGCCGACCACCTTGGCCTTCGAGGCCTGCGCCTGCAGCAGGAACGACGAGAAGTCCGAGGTGTTGATCGGATGCTTGACGCCACCGAGCACCTTGCCGCCGCTGGCGGTAACGACTGCGGCGGTGTCGCGTTCCAGCGCGTGGCCGAAGGCGTAGTCCGCCGTCAGGAAGAACCAGCTGTCGCCGCCGGCCTTGGTCAGCGCCTTGCCGGTGCCGTTGGCGAGCATGTAGGTGTCATAGGTGAAGGAGACCGTGTTCGGTGTGCAGGCCTTGCCGGTGAGGTCGGCGGTGGCGGCGCCGGAATTGAGCAGCACCGCGTTCTTGTCCTTGACGAGGTTGCTCACGGCCAATGCGACGCCGGAATTCGGCGTGTCGGCGATGACGTCGACCTTGTCGCTGTCCAGCCATTGCCGCGCGATGTTGACGCCGATGTCCGGCTTGTTCTGGTGATCGCCGCTCACGACGTCGATCTTCCAGCCCTTCTTGGTCAGCCCGGAATCCTCGACCGCCATCTTGACCGCGGCGACCGAATTGGGGCCGCCGATGTCGGCATAGAGGCTCGACATGTCGTTGAGGACGCCGATCTTGACCGTCTTGTCCTGGGCCAGCGCGGGCGAGGCGAGCCCCAGCCCGGCGCATGCGATGAGCGCGGCGGTGTGCCGCGCGAGTGTTTTCTTCTTCATTGAGTTCCTCCAAAGAGTTTAAGTGCCCGGAAGGCTCTCTTCAGGGAGCCTCGCCGGGGTTGGTCGACCAGACGGCCAGCTTTCCCGTTAGTACGTCTGTCGCGGCGCGGCAATGCGCTTATCGTGGCGCGTCGGAGGTCAGTCTGAATTTCCGGCAACAATCTCGGAGATATATTTCCGGTATCGGGTCGGCATCATGCCGGCTCGCGGAAATTCTTCAGGCTGCGGGTCTTGTAGTCGAACAGCCTGCCGGTGGCGGTCCAGTCGGGCGCGCACATCGGCACGATGAATTCGGCGACCTGTTCCGGCGTGTCCAGCGTCGCCGGGTCTTCGCCCGGAAAGATCGACGCGCGCATGCGGGTGCGGATCGGCCCGGGATCGAACAGGTTGACGCGGAGCTTCGAGCTGGCGGTTTCCTGCGCCCAGGCCCGCGCCAGCGTCTCCAGCGCCGCCTTCGACGCCGCATAGGGACCGAGATAGGCGTTGGCCTTGCTCGCCGCCGCCGAGGTGACGAACACCGCGCGGCCGGCATCGGACATCTTCAAAAGCGGCTCCATGCAGCGGATCAGCTGAAAGTTCGCGGATACGTTGACCGCCATGACGTCGTTCCACGACTTCATGTCGATATGCCCGAGCGGCGAGGAGGGACCGGCGACGCCGGCATTGCCGACCAGGATGTCGAGCCTGCCATGGCGCTCATGCAATGCCGCCCCTAACCGGGCGATGCCGTCGACATCGGTGAGATTGAGCGGCACCAGGGTGGCGGCGCCGCCGTCTTTACGGATGTCGTCATCGAGTTCTTCGAGCCCGGCTTGCGTCCGCGCCACCGCGACGACATGGGCGCCGGCCTTGGCCAGCGCGCGGGCGGTGGCATAGCCGATGCCGCGCGAGGCGCCGGTGACGAGAGCGATGCGGGAGGCGAGGGGAAGGGTCATGGAAAGTAAACTCTATCGTCGTCCCTGCGAACGCAGGGACCCATACGCCGTGATGGCTATGAGGCGGAAGGTGTTCGTATCAAATGGCGTTCGAAACACCAAGGCCGGTGGTTATGGGTCCCCGCGTTCGCGGGGACGACACCGTGGGTTTGACTAGCTCGCTTCCGCCAGCAGCGACAATTGCCGCGGCTGCGGCTCGGTCTGGGTCTGGTCGGTGAGGTGGGTCGGATAGGCGCCGGTGAAGCAATGGTCGGAGAATTTCGGATTGGCGGGATCGCGGCCGGGCTCGCCCATGGCGCGGTACATGCCGTCGATCGACAGGAACGCCAGTGAATCGGCGCCGATGATCTCGCGCATCTCTTCCAGCGAATGGGTGGCTGCCAGGAGGCCGCCGCGGTCCGGCAGGTCGATGCCGTAATAGTCGGGGTACAGGATCGGCGGCGAAGCGAGGCGGAAGTGGACTTCGCTGGCGCCGGCGTCGCGCATCATGCGCACGATCTTCTTCGAGGTGGTGCCGCGCACCAGACTGTCGTCGATCAGGATGATGCGCTTGCCTTCGATCGCAACGCGGTTGGCCGAATGCTTCATGCGCACGCCGAGTTCGCGCACGCTCTGGGTCGGCTGGATGAAGGTGCGGCCGACATAGTGGTTGCGGATGATGCCGAGCTCGAACGGCACGCCGGAATGCTGGCTGTAGCCGACCGCGGCGGGCACGCCGGAATCCGGCACCGGCACCACGACGTCGACCTCGACATGGCTTTCGCGCGCGAGCTGCGCGCCGAAGGCCTTGCGGACCTCATAGACCGAGCGGCCGCCGACGACGGAGTCCGGCCGCGAGAAGTAGATATATTCGAAGATGCAGGGCCGCGGCGGCTTCGGCGGGAACGGCTTGTGGCTTTCGGCGCCGTGCTCATCGAACACGATGATTTCGCCGGGGTCGATGTCGCGGACGTATTTCGCGCCGATCATGTCGAGCGCGCAGGTTTCCGACGCCAGGATCGGGCAGCCGTCGAGTTCGCCCAGCACCAGCGGGCGGATGCCGAGCGGATCGCGGGCGCCGACCAGCTTCTTGTTGGTCATCGACACCAGCGAATAGGCGCCTTCGATCGCGCGCAGCGCTTCGATGAAGCGGTCGATGAAGCGGCCGCGCTTCGACTGCGCCACCAGATGCAGGATCACTTCGGTGTCGGTGGTGGATTGCATCATGGCGCCGTTGCGCACCAGCTCGCGGCGCAAGGTCAGCCCGTTGGTGAGATTGCCGTTATGGCCGACCGCGAAGCCGCCGGCATTGAGCTCGGCGAACAGCGGCTGCACGTTGCGCAGGATGGTAGCGCCGGTCGTGGAGTAGCGGACGTGGCCGACGGCGAGGCTGCCGGGCAGGCGCTCGATCACCTCGCGGCGGGAGAAGGTGTCGCCGACCAGGCCGAGCCGGCGCTCCGAGTGAAAGCGGGTGCCGTCGAAGGAGACGATGCCTGCGGCCTCCTGGCCGCGATGCTGCAGGGCGTGCAGCCCGAGCGCGGTGATGGCGGCGGCTTCCGGGTGGCCGAAGATGCCGAACACGCCGCATTCCTCGCGCAGCGTGTCGCCTTCGAGATCGTCTTGCAGCTCAATACCTGCGAAGGCCGGGTCAGGGTGGTGGTGGGCGGGATCGGAAGGGTTTTTCATCTCGTCCATCGCGCCTCTCTCTGGGGCCAAAATCAACGCGCCGCGGGTTTTTCGATCAGCTTTTTCAGGCTGTCGCGGGCAGGTTTACTATAGCCGTCACTGCCGGCCGGGGCTGCCTGGTCGGCGTCAGTTTGCTCATCGTCTGGTTTATTCTTCTTGAATCTCTTCAAGATGGTGTTCTCGGGGTCATCCGGCAAGAGCGACATCAGCCAATCCCCGGTTCCCTGCAGCACCACCCGGGACTTCGCCCCGGTGATCCAGTCCGGCCGCTGCTTGTCCGGAACCAGCCAGGAGAAGAACAGGAAGGCCACCACGACGATCAGGAGGCCCCGCGCCAGCCCGAACAGGAAGCCGAGGGTGCGATCCAGCGCCCCGATCCGGGAATCCAGGATCATGTCGGAAATCCGCACCGTGACGATGGAAACCACGATCAGGGTGCCGATGAACACGCCGGCGACCACGACCACGCTGGCGACGGTATCGTTGTTGAAATAGGTCTTGGCGGTCGGCAGCAGCTTGCTGAACGAATACAGCGTCACCAGCGCCGCGGCGCCCCACGCCGCGATCGACAAAATCTCCCGCATGAAGCCGCGGACCATCGCGAGCAGGCCGGAGATCAGCATCACCCCGAGCAGGACGAGATCGAGTATCGTTATCGGCATCGGCTGGTCAGGTCCGCTCGTAAGTTCAAACCGCGAATCGGCAACGTCGGTGCCGCCCTAACTGATGGTCATATAGGGCGTCCCGCAAGGCCAGAAATCGCGCTATTCCCGCCTTGCGCGCGGGTTGTATAGCGGCGGGTGCAGGTGACGTCACGCCCGGCTAGCCTTCCTGACGCCGGAATCTTTGGGGTGTGGCATTTTTCTCCGCCGCGGCGCTCTCCCGGGGCTCGCGGTTGCCCTCCCGGTTTCCTCTTGGCGTGCCGCGGGCGGCGATATCCGCGACCAGGCTGGTCAACCCGCCGACGCTATTGAGCGAGAGCCCGGCGTCGCCGCCGACCTCGCCGCGCGCCGATTCGGGCAAGATCGCGCGGCCGAAGCCGAGCTTGGCCGCTTCCTTGAGCCGCGCCGAGGTCTGCGCCACCGGCCGGACCGCGCCGGACAGCGAAATCTCGCCGAAATAGACCGCGTCCGTCGGCAGCGGCGCGTTGACCAGCGACGAAACCAGAGCGGCGGCGGCGGCCAGATCGGCCGCCGGC
>JBAQER010000714.1:0-7391 GCA_049286845.1 Bradyrhizobium sp. | reverse complement strand
TGGTGCGCGAAGGCAAGCATCTCGCCATGGGCGAAGACACCGACCATTTGGTGCTCGGCCTTGCCACCGCAGGCCTTGCGGTGACTGCGGCGACCTATGTCTCGGTCGGCGGCGCGCTGCCGGTGCGCGCCGGGCTCACGCTGGTCAAGGACGCCCGCAAGGTCGGGCGGCTGGGCGCGGGACTGACGCATTGGGCCGGGCGCTCCGCGCGCGAGATGGTCGATACGCCCGTCCTGCAGCAGGCGATCGCCTCCGGCTCGGTGCTGCGGCCGGGCCAGACCATGACCGCGATAAGAGCGGCGTTCCACGCCGAGAAGGCCGGCGCGCTGGTGCGGCTGGCCAAGGACGTCGGGCGCGTCGGCGAGAAGGCGGGCATCCGCGCCGCGCAGGACACGCTTAAGATCGCGGAGTCGCCGAAGGACGTCGCACGCGCAGCGCGGCTCGCCGAGTCCAAAGGCGGCCAGACCCGCGCGATCCTGAAGGTGCTGGGCCGCGGCGCATTGCTGCTGGCGACCGGCGCCTTCAATCTGACGCTGCGGCTGTTCGGCGCGCTCATCACGCTGTTCGGCCTGCTGTCGTCGATCAAGGCCACCACCGAGCGGCTGACCTTGGCCTATCTGCGCCGCAAGAGGGCACGGCGATTGCGAAGACAGTTGGCGGCCGCGGCGTTGGTGCCCGGTGCCTCTCTGGCGGGCGCCGCCGCGCAGGCCTAAGGTTTCCCAGCCTTCGATCGCTGATCTCATCAAAATACGGAACGACCCGATGCCGAGTTTTCACAACGGCGAAGTTGAAATTGCCTATCTCGACGAAGGCGAGGGCGATCCGATCGTTCTGGTACACGGCTTTGCCTCGACCAAGAATGTGAACTGGGTCTATCCGACCTGGGTTTCCGAGCTGAAGAAGAACGGCCGCCGCGTCATCGCCTTCGACAACCGCGGCCATGGCGATTCCGGCAAGCTCTACGATGCGGCGGCCTATGACGTCGCGACCATGGCCGGCGACGTCATCGCGCTGATGGATCACCTCGACATCGAACGAGCCGACGTCATGGGCTATTCGCTGGGCTCGCGGATGACGGCGGTGCTGGCGCGGCAGCAGCCGCAGCGCCTGCGTTCGGCTGTGTTCGGCGGCATCGGCATTGGCCTGATCGAGGGCGGCGGCCCCGGTGAAAACGTCGCGGCTGCACTGGAGGCGGCCTCGCTCGACGACGTCACCGATCCGGTGGGACGGACCTTTCGCGCCTTCGCCGACCAGACCCGCAGCGACCGGCTGGCGTTGGCGGCCTGCCTGCGCGGCTCGCGCCGCCTGATGACGCGGGATGAAGCCGCCGGCATCGCGGTGCCGGTGCTGATCGCGGTCGGCACGACGGATGAGATCGCGGGCTCGGCGGACGCACTCGGCAAGGTCATCCCGGGCGCCGAGGTGCTCCATATTCCGAACCGCGACCACATGCGGGCGGTCGGCGACAAGGTCTACAAGGCGGGCGTGCTGGATTTCCTGTCACGGCGGAAGTGAACCGTCCGGCTCGTCGCGGCCTGCGAAATGCCTGACCATCGCGATCAGCGCGACCAGGGTGGCGACCCATGCGATGCGCGCGCCGTAGCGGTCATGCGGTCCCGATATCACGCCGCAGACGAAGGCGTTGCCGAGCAGCGCCAGCGTGACGGTAGCGGCGAGCAGGGAGAGATCGTCGAGCTTCCGCCGCCAGATCGCGCCGGCGCAGATGGCAACGACCGCCAGCATCGACGCCAGCGCGACGGGGACGTGGAGCCGGTTGATGACGGCAAAGTCGATGTCCCAATGCTGCTGATGCGCCGCGCGCATCGGCTTGAGTTGCGAGGGGATGTAGCGCTCGATGATGCCGTAGGTGTGGGGGATCCAGCCGTTGGTGCCTTCGCCGGTTCCGACATGGACCAGTTGCTGTGCGGTGGCGACGATCGCGGCTTGGGCCTGCCACAGCGGATATTCGGCGAGCGAACGCGTGACGATGAAGCCCATCTCGTCGTTCAAGCCATTGAAGCGGCCGAGCGTGTTGAACATGCTGCTGCCCCAGAGGAACTGATCGGCGGTCGCCGGAAGTTCATTGCGATAGGGGCAGAGCTTCAGTTTCTGCTGCGGGCAATGATCCCGCAGATATTGTTTGACGATGCCGTCCTGCAGCATCCGCCCGAACGCCACGCCGTAGCCGCCGGGTGTCCACGCCAGTTGTCCGGACAGCGCGAAATTCGCGGATAGCAGCATGATGGCGCCGGCAACGAGGGTCAGGCTGCCCTGCAGCAGTCCGGAAATGGCGATCCGTGAGCGCAGGAAGGGGAGCGCGATCCAGCCGGCGCAGCACAGTCCCAGCAGCACCGCCAGCGTGGCGCTGTGGGTTGCCGCGGCGAAGGCGGTGAAGGCGAACAGCAGGCATTTCTCGATCGTGGAAGTCTTGTCGCCGTGTACGACCAGGATGAACAGCGCCAGCACCGACAGGCCGGTGAAGATGTCGGTCAGCAGCATCGAAGCGAGCCAGGGCAGCGCCGTGGTCACGATCAGGGCGATGCTGATGGCCGCCAGCCGCCATGGCCTGACCAGGCCGAATACGCGCAAGGTCAGTTGCAGGATCCAGAGCGTCGCCAGCGCCTGAATACCCAGATTGAGCCAGAAGCTCGAATCTTCGCCGAAATGCAGGTAGAGGCCGAACACGGTGGAGCGGCTGGAGACCAGATAGCCTTCGTACCACCGGGCCAGATATCCGCCGGTGTCCCATTGCAGGAGCGGGTAGCCGTTCCAGAGCGCCGGCGCGATCAGCAAGAGGGGGATGGCTACCGCCGATAGCCATACCCAAGCGGAATCTGGCGCCCGCGCGCGTAAAATCTGAGTGTGAATGCTGTCTCCCCCCGAGTTTTGCGATTAGCATGCCCCCATTGGCATGCGGAAATCCACAAATAGTTGGAACCCGGGTGGCTTGATTTCCCGAAATCGCGGGCCACCTTGAACGGATCCCGCCAGTGGGGTGGTCGCTGCCGGTCAAGGAATGTGTGCCGTATCAATGTTTTGGCGCAGTTTCCTAACCAAGGCCGCCGGTCACTTTGCCGGGAGCGGGACAGCCGTCCGGCCGTCGTGCTATAAGTACCTTTAAGAGACCCGAAATCGCGAGAGCAGCCCATGGCAGTGCATCAGATCAATCCGCAGGGTGGGAAAGTGGCGGCGCTCGATCCGATCTGGGATCGGGTGCGGACCGAAGCGGAGGACATCGTCCGCCGCGAACCGGAACTCGCCTCCTTTATCTATTCGGTCGTGCTGCATCACGACCGTCTGGAAGACGCGGTGGTGCATCGCATCGCCGAGCGGCTCGACCATACGGCGCTGTCGGGCGATCTGATCCGCCAGACCTTCGACGAGGCGCTGCGCGACGATCCCGATCTCGGCAACGCGTTTCGCGCCGACATGGTGGCGGTCTACGACCGCGATCCCGCGACCTCGCGGTTCATCGATCCCTTGCTCTACTTCAAGGGCTTCCATGCGATCCAGACCCATCGCCTCGCGCACTGGCTCTATCAAAAAGGGCGCAAGGATTTTGCCTATTACCTGCAGAGCCGCGCCTCCGCGGTGTTCCAGACCGACATCAATCCGGCGGCACGAATTGGCCGTGGTATTTTCCTCGATCACGCCACCGGCTTCGTGGTCGGCGAGACCGCCGTCATCGAGGACGATGTCTCGATCCTGCATGGCGTCACCCTCGGCGGTACCGGCAAGGAGAACGAGGATCGCCATCCCAAGATCCGCCGCGGCGTATTGATCGGGGCGGGCGCGAAAATTCTGGGAAATATCGAGGTTGGCCATTGCGCCCGCATCGCCGCGGGCTCCGTGGTGGTGAAGCCGGTGCCGCACAATGTGACCGTGGCAGGCGTTCCCGCCAAGATCGTCGGCGAGGCCGGCTGCGCCGAGCCGTCGCGCACCATGGATCAGATGCTCAACGCGATCGGGATTTGATTCTTGCGCGTATTCTGCGAAGGAATACGCGCGAAGCTAGGAAAGTCGTCTGAATCGCGTGCACGATTTCTGCAAGTTGGGCTGGCAGTCCGCTTCGTCCCGGCCTAGAACCTCCCGAAACCTAATCCGATTGGAGACTGCCGTGGACGTTCAGGAAGTCAGGAAACTCGACGCCTACCTCAAGCGCCTGTTCGGCAATCCGAAGATTCGCGTGGTGCCGCGGCCGAAGAAGGACGATTCAGCTGAGGTCTATATCGGCGAGGAATTCATCGGCGTGCTGTTCGTCGACGATGAAGACGACGATCGCTCATTCCAGTTCCAGATGGCGATCCTCGAGGACGATCTGGTCGAGCAGGGCTAAGCATCCCGCACGGGGAATTGCGTCACTTCGGCCCGCGCAACTGCGCCGTCAGCCGGTCCATCGCATTGGCGACGTCGCGCCATTGCGCGAGCCAGCTCCGCGGAAAGCGAAACGTCAGGTCGGCGCCGTCGATGCGGCGCTCGCTCAGGCACATGCCGGGGGTAGCTGCGTCGCGCGTGCAGCGCGCGTTGAGGCCCGGCGAGCTTGCAAGGAACAGGTCTTCGTTACTGTAAGGCGTGCCGTCGCGGAATGCGCGCAGCGTCAGGCCGTCCTGTGCCGGTGAGGAAGCTTGCTCGAGATAGCGCGGATAAATGGTGCGCACGCGCGTATCGGGCGCCAGCGTGTCGTGATGCGCCGATATCGACAGAAAGATCCGGTCGATCGGCTGCACCGATTCCTCCACGGTATCGGCGCTGACGTGCTTCGGCGCCTCGGGCGCTTCGAGCGAGGGAAACATGAAGCTGAGATCGACGCGTTCCTGCGGCCCGGAGTGACGCTGGATCTTCCTGCGGACCGCCATGGTCGGCACGTTGAAGAGGGTCGCACCGACGCTCACCGGCAACCGGTCCGGATTGCTCGAAGCCTTCGGTCCCCAGGTCGGCCAGAGCAGATAGGCGACGATCGCGATCGCGCCCGCCGTGACCGCGCCCCCCAGCATGATCGGAATCATGTGGCTGCGGCGATGCCGGCGCGGGTTGCGGGCGCTGTGCTGGGCGGTCGAGAAGAAGGTCATGAACGGGACATCGTGAGGGTGGCCCTCGGGGGTCGAATCAACTGCAAATATGCCATGCGCCAGCGGACTTCCGTACCACTTCGCGTGCTTTCAGCCGCCGCGAGCCATGTCCTGGCCGCGGTTCCAGCCAGCAGCGTTAACCGTTCCTTAAGGATAGTGTGGCGGCCGCCTGCCGATTTTGCGAAGCAGGGGAGGTTGTTGTGTAGCGGAAGCGTTGCGATGTCGCCTGAAGCGTTGAATTCCCTGTTTTCCATCGGCATCGGCTTCGCGCTCGCTGGCGCGCTTGCCAGCGGATACCAGGCGTTGGCGCAGCGCCCGGCAGGATTCGGACTGCTGCAAGAGGGCGTGGCGCCGAGGGCTTTCGCCGCCGTGCCGTTCCTGGTCTTCGCTGCGCCCTTCATCATCATGCGCAACACCTTGCGCGGTGCGAAGATCGAGCGCCGCCGCGTCGAATTCGTGATGATGGCAACCGTGCTGGCCGGATTCTGGAGCCTGATGTCCGGCACGTTTTTCGTCATGACGCTGCGCGCCGCAGGGGTGCTGGCCTGAGCGATACGCCTATGCCAATGTCTCCGCGAACCGGAGACTGACAAGGGCATGGCAATCTACGAACTCGACGGGCAGGCGCCCGACCTTCCTTCCGACGGAAACTATTTTATCGCCGACACCGCAACCGTGATCGGCAGGGTCCGGCTGTTGAATTCCGCGAGCGTGTGGTTCGGCGCGGTCTTGCGCGGCGACAATGAATGGATCGAGATCGGCGAGAATTCCAATGTGCAGGACAACTCGACCTGCCACACCGACATGGGCTTTCCGCTGACGATTGGAAAGAATTGCACGGTCGGCCACAATGTCATCTTGCACGGCTGCACGCTGGAGGACGACGCGCTGGTCGGCATGGGTTCGATCGTGATGAACGGCGCCAAGATCGGCCGCAGCAGCGTGGTCGGCGCAGGATCGGTGATCACGGAAGGAAAGCAGTTTCCCGAATATTCCCTGATCATCGGATCGCCGGCGCGGGTGATCCGCACGCTCGATCCCGCGCAGGTCGCAAGAATGGGAAGTGCGGCAAAATTCTATGTCCTCAACGGCTCCCGATACAAAAAGGGCCTGAAGAAAATCGGCTGAAGCGCTGCAAGCGCTTCAGATGCTGCTTCATGACTTGGAATGTCTCGATGAGCGCGGCCTTGCGCTGTTTTGCGCCGACGTCTTTGTCAGCGCAGCACTTCTGCGGAGCGCATCCTTCAGGTCGACGGGAATGCCGTGCTTCCTGAGCAGGTCGGCGAACGCTTCATCCGCCAATTCCTGAAAGGTAGCCATCCTGTCGCGGCCGAGTTGCTTCAGTTTGTCCAAGGTGTCGTCGTCGAACGCGATCAATTTGCGCAACTCGGGCCTGCCTTTCCGCGCCGCAGCCGGACGCTGATTCAATCGTGGTTGAGGAAATCGTTCGGCGAGGAACCAGCGGCGGTTCTGCAATTGATCCGCAGTCGCAAATGCCGGGAAAGCCGGTCAAATAAATACCGCCCGGCCCGGGACAGGCCTGCAACTTTAGTATAGCATCTTTGCACGCCGTTGACCTGATTCATGGATGCTCACCATGCTCACAGCGCTCACAACCCCGGCATTGACGTTACTGTTTCTGGGCGTTGTCGTTGGTCTGGGCGCTGCCTTTGTCTGGATGTTCTGGGAATTCGAGCAGGTGAAGGCGCGCCATAGCCGTGATCGCTTCGCAGCAGCCGCCAGACGTCCTCGTCATAACCGCCCCGGATAGCGCGCGCCCTCCACGGTGACCGGGATCTCGCCGAGCAATCCTGCACAAAAAACAAGGCCGTCGACGCAGTATAACGCCAACGGCCTTGCCAGCCCCGGATATTGAAATTGGCTTGCGCCATCCGGTGAACTGCATACTGCCCCGGAACATTACGGGCATATGTGATCCAGTTCACAATCGGACGGAAAAAGTTCCGGCAGCGCTTTTGGGGATAGGGACGCCACACGACGACCGGCGCGGTGCCTCCTGCGACGACGCGGGCGCTAGCCTCGCGATTTGCCGCGCTTGCGGTGCGACACCGCGCTGCGGTTGGTCCGGATCGGCTTCTTTCGGATGGTGGGCGTATTGGATACGTCAGAGGTTTGGGCGCTCGCGAACGACTGGCGGAGACCGTCGATCGCTCCGGTCAGGCTGCCGACCTGTTCGGCCAGCTTCTTGGTCTCGGTCTGCTGCGCGGCGAGCAGGCGTCTGACGGTCTGCAGCTGATCCTGAACGACTTGTAGCTGGTCGATCGACTCCTGCTGGGTCGCTTCCAGGCCCTTGGTTTTCTC
>JBAQER010000713.1:0-6575 GCA_049286845.1 Bradyrhizobium sp. | reverse complement strand
CCACAATGACACCCTGACCGGCGACGACAATGACAATGTGATCGAAGGCGGCGCAGGCGCCGATGCCCTGGATGGCGGAGGCGGCAGCGACACCGCGAGCTACGCGCATGCCGCGACGGGGATCGTTGCCAACCTCGCGGCCCCGGGTCTCAACTCGGGCGACGCGGCGGGCGACACCTACGCGTCCATCGAAAACCTGACCGGATCGCAATTCAACGATGTCCTCACCGGCGATGGCGGCAATAACATCCTGTTCGGCGACAGTGGCAACGACACCTTCGTGTTCAATCAGGATTTGGGCATAGGCCACGATACGATTGGCGATTTCATGTCGGGGCAGGACCACATCCAACTGGACTACGCCGCATTCAATCCGAACGATGCAACCAGCTTCGCAGCCTGGCTTTTGAGCCATGTCACGACCGACAACAACGGCAACGATCTCATCATCGACCTCAACCGGGACGGCGCACATCCGGGCCAGGATACGATCCGGCTGCAGAACGCCTCCTTTGGCGGCCTGCACGCCAACGACTTCATCCTTCACGGCAACTGACGGCGGGAATCGGATTTCGCGCCATCAAGCGCGAAAATCCGGTATAGGCGTTCCGAGAATATGCGGCGTGATCAACCAGCCCGGGCGTGATACCCAAGCAGCATGAAGCGACTGAGGATATTACGGCGGTGGTTCATGCGAAAGTTCGGGATTGCGAGGCTGCTGTGCCTCGCGATCCTGATCGGGCTTGCGGCACTCCGTATCGCCGATCCCGCTGCGGTCGATGAGCTTCGGGTCAGGACCTTCGACACCTTTCAGGTCATCGACCCCCGGGTAAAGACCGCAAGGCCGGTCACCATCATCGACATCGACGAAAAGAGTTTGGCGAAATTCGGCCAGTGGCCCTGGCCACGGACGCGGATCGCGGATCTGGTCGACAGACTGACCGGTCTCGGCGCCGTCGTGATCGCCTTCGATATCGTGTTCGCGGAGCCCGACCGGCTCAATCCGGGCGAGGCGGCCAACACGATCCGCAACCTCGACGAGGAAACCCGGGCCAAGCTGCGGGCGCTGCCGAGCAACGACCAGATCCTCGCCGAGGCGATCCGGCGCTCGCGGGTGGTGCTGGGCGAGTCCGGGCTGCCTTATGTGCTCACCGAATTCGACAAGTCGTTGCCGGTGACGGGGCTCGCCATGCGCGGCGAGGAGCCGCAGCCGTTCCTGCTCAATTTCCCGGGGCTGGTGCGCAACGTTCATGTTCTGGAGGCCGCGGCCGCGGGGCGCGGCCTGTTCTCGATCAAGACCGAACGTGACGGCATCGTGCGGCGGGTGCCGATGATCATGCTGGCCCAGGGCGCCACCATGCCGTCCCTGAGCTTCGAGATGCTGCGGGTCGCCTCCGGCAGCGGCACGATTCTGACCAAGGCCGAAAAGGCCGGGCTGCAGAGCGTCGGCGTCAGGGGTTTCGAAATTCCGACCGATCACAACGGCCAGATCTGGGTCCATTTCGCGCGCCGCGATCCGTCGATCTATGTTCCGGCGGCCGACGTGCTCGAAGGCCTCGTCGCCCCCGAAAAGATCGCGCAAAAGCTGGTGCTGATCGGAACCTCGGCGGTCGGGCTTCTCGACGTCAAGACCACGCCGGTCGATCCCGTGATGCCCGGCGTCGAAATTCACGCCCAGGTGCTCGAAAGCGTGCTGACCCGCACCGTGCTGTCGCGGCCGAATTACGCCATTGTCGCCGAATTTCTGTTCGCCCTCGTACTCGGGCTTCTGGTGATCGCGTTCGCGCCGATGTTCGGACCGATCACCCTCGTTGCGGTCGGCGCCCTGTTTGCGACGGTGCTGATGGGGACCTCCTGGTACTTCTACACCCAGCACCGGCTGCTGATCGATTTCACCTACCCGCTGGTGTCGACGACGTCGATCTACCTCACCCTGATCTTCTCCAGCTTTGTCAGGGAGCAGAAGCAGCGTCGGCAGATTCGCTCGGCATTCGGCCAGTATCTGTCGCCCGCGCTGATCGAGCAGCTCGCGCAGTCGCCGGAAAAGCTCCAGCTCGGCGGCGAGGAGCGCGAGATGACCATCATGTTCTCCGACGTCCGCGGTTTCACCACCATCTCGGAGTCCTACAAGCACGATCCGCAGGGCCTGACGGCGCTGATGAACCGGTTCCTGACGCCGCTCACCAACGCCATCCTCGATCGCAAGGGCACCATCGACAAATACATGGGCGACGCCATCATGGCGTTCTGGAATGCGCCGCTCGACGACAAGGAACACGAGATCAACGCCTGCGAAGCCGCGCTCGACATGCTGGAGCGGATCGACGCCCTCAACCAGGAGCGCGAGATCGAGGCCCAGGACGGCGGTCACACCTATATTCCGATCAATGTCGGCGTCGGTCTGAATACCGGCGTCTGCGTCGTCGGCAACATGGGATCCAATTTGCGTTTCGACTATTCGGTGCTGGGCGACAGTGTCAACCTGGCGTCGCGGCTGGAAGGACAATCCAAGGAATACGGATTCCCGATCATCATCGGCTCCAGGACCGCGATGGCGGTCAAGGACAGGTTTGCGATCCTCGAACTCGATTTCATCATGGTCAAGGGCAAGAAGGAGCCCGAGGTGATCTATGCCATCGCCGGCCGCGAGGATACCGCGCAGTCCGAACGTTTCCAGCGGCTGCGCAACCTGACCATCGAGATGCTGACCTGCTATCGCAACCGCGACTGGGACGGCGCGCTGGCGGCGATCGAGCGCGGCCGCAAGAGCGATGACGGACACGCGCTCGAATATCTGTACAAATTATACGAGACGCGAATCCGCGGCTACCAGGAAAGCCCGCCGCCGGAAGACTGGAACGGCGCCTTCGCGCTGCTGACGAAGTAGCGCGAGAGCTTGATTCGCCGTTGTCATCGCCCGCGAAAGCGGGCGATCCAGTATTCCAGAGACACCAGAGATAGCATCGAAAGGCCGCGGCGTACTGGATACTCCGCTTTCGCGGAGTATGACGGCCTTGGTGGGCGGTTAGGAGGTGCTCCGCAAATCAGAATCTCATTCCAGTCCGATCGTGGTCAGGTCCTGGAACCAGTGCTGCGCCTGCACGAATTTCTTCACCTTGGGCGACAGCGCGTGCGGATTGGTGTCGTGCACCACCCACACCAGCGTGGCGTCGTCGACGATCAGCGCATGCGCCTGTGCCAGCAACTCGTCCTGCTTGGCGATATCGAAGGTCTGCTTGGCCTCGTCGATAACGGCGTCGACCTTCGGATTCTTGTAGCCGCCCCAGTTGACGCCGACCGGCGCGATCTGGCCGGAATGGAAGAAGCGCACGATGGCGTAGAGCGGGTCCGAGGTCACATAGGCGATGTTGTTGGAGGTGATGCCGGCGTTCATCTCGTCCGCCGCGCCCTTGCGCCACGCCGTATATAATGTCTCGAGTTCGACCACCTTGAAGTCGATATCGATGCCGATCTCCTTGAAGCTCTGCTGCAGGAACTCGTTCATCGGCAGCGACAGCATCTGCCCGGTGCCGCCTTGCGCGATGACGAAGGTGGTCTTCAGCGGCTTCTTCCTGGAGTAGCCGGCCTCCTGCACGAGTTTCTTCGCCGCCGCCAGGTCGTATTTGATTTCGAAGCCCGGCTTGCCGAACCAGGGGCTCGACGGATCGACCTGGCCCTTGGCCGGTTTGGCGAGGCCGTTCATCAACCCGACCACCGCGTCGCGATCGATCGCGAGATTGAGCGCCTTGCGCAGGCGGATATCGGTCCAGGGCGAGCCGGACAGCACGCTGAGATGATAGTTCCAGACATGCGGGGTGATGTTGTCGACGATCTTCATCCCAGCCGATTTCAGCTGCGGCACCGCATCGGGCGCCGGTGTTTCGATCAGGTCGACCTGTCCGGCCAGCAGCGCGTTGGTCCGCGTCAGCGCTTCGGGCATCGGGATCAGGACCATCTTGTCGACCTTCGGAATCCGCTTCTTGTTCCAATAGTCCGGGTTCTTCGACAGTTCGGCGAGTTCGCGCGGCGCTAATTTGGTCAGTTTGAACGGTCCGGTGCCTGAAGGTGAGGCAGCGAACTTGTCCCAGTCCTTGCCGAGCTTCTCATATTGCGCGGGGCTGGAGACCAGGAACCAGAGCATCTGGTAGGGAAAGAAGGAGTCGACGGTCTTGGTGATGATTTCGATCGTGGAGTTGTCGACCTTGGCGTAGCTCGCGACCGACGGCAGCCGGGTCTTGACCTGCGCGCTCTGCCGCTTGTCGAATTGCGGTGCCTTGTCGTTGAGCACCTTGTCGAGGTTCCAGATCACCGCATCGGCGTTGAAATCGCTGCCGTCGTGGAACTTGACGCCCTGCCGCAGCGTGAATCGCCACTTCTTCTTGTCCGACTCATCGACCTTCCATTCGGTGGCGAGTCCGGGCACCAGCTTGCCGGGTCTGTCGGACACGTCCATTTCCCAGGCGACCAGCGGATCGTAAATCGTATAGGCGGTGAACTGGTAAGCGCCGGCGCCGCGATCCGGTTGCCCCGTCGTCAGCGGAATATCCGCCATCGAGATGCCGTATCGCACAACGGTCTCGGCCTGCGCCGAAAAGCCGGGCAAGGCGGTAGCCATGGCGAACGCCGCGGCAGCAAGAAGCATCGAATTTCGGATGCGCATCAACTGAGCTCCATTGGAGGGAAATTGGAGCGTGCGCTGCAAGCTTGATGCCAGATTAGGCAGCCCTGTCCTTTTGCACGAGCGCTCACAGGAAGTTGTGCAGCAAATCGTAATGCGAGACGGTTTGTTGCCATTGGCACAGGCGTTGCATAACGTTGCATAAGAAATAATCATCAAGATCGAAAAGAAAAAGGAGTTGCTGCGATGCGTGCCGAACAACAAGGGAAGTGCCGGACTGCCGTGACGGTTGCCGTGCTGGCGGTGGGGCTTGCTCTGCCGGTGGCCGCTTCTGCGCAAACCACCCTGCGTATCGGCATGACCGCAGCCGACATTCCGCGCACGCTCGGCCAGCCCGATCAGGGTTTCGAGGGCAACCGCTTCACCGGCCTCACCATGTATGACGGGCTGACGATGTGGGACCTGTCCTCCGCCGACAAGGCGAGCGTCATGATCCCGGGGCTCGCGACCGAATGGAAAGTCGACGATGCCGACAAGAAGAAGTGGACGTTCAAGCTTCGTCCCGGTGTCACCTTTCATGACGGCTCGCCGTTCAATGCCGACGCCGTGGTCTGGAATGTCGAAAAGGTGCTCAAGCAGGATGCACCGCAGTTCGACCCGAGCCAGGTCGGCGTGACCGCATCGCGGATGCCGACGCTGGCCTCGGCCCGCAAGATCGACGACATGACGGTGGAGCTGACCACCAAGGAGCCGGACAGTTTCCTGCCGATCAATCTCACCAACCTGTTCATGGCGAGCCCCTCGAAATGGCAGAAGTTTTATGATGCGGCCGATGGCGCCGACGCCAAGGCGAAATCGCAGGCCGCATGGGCTGCGTTCGCGAAGGACGCCTCCGGCACGGGCCCCTGGAAGATGTCGAGCTTCACGCCGCGCGAGCGGCTGGAGCTGGTGAAGAACGAAAAATACTGGGACAAGGCGCGCGTTCCCAAGGTCGACAAGATGCTGCTGTTGCCGATGCCCGAGGCCAATGCGCGGACCGCGGCCTTGCTCTCCGGCCAGGTCGACTGGATCGAAGCGCCGGCGCCGGACGCGGTCGCGCAGATCAAGCAGCGCGGCTTCGTGCTCCAGACCAACGAGGAACCGCATGTCTGGCCGTGGCAGTTCTCGCGCGTCGAAGGCTCGCCCTGGAATGACATTCGCGTGCGCAAGGCGGCCAATCTCTGCGTCGATCGCGAAGGCCTCAAGGACGGCCTGCTCGGCGGCCTGATGGTGCCGGCCACCGGCACCTTCGAGCCCGGACACCCCTGGCGCGGCAACGTCACCTTCAAGATCAAGTATGACAAGCCGGCGGCGCAGAAGCTGATGCAGGAGGCCGGCTTCGGTCCGAACAAGAAATTGTCGGTCAAGGTGCAGACCTCGGCGTCGGGCTCCGGCCAGATGCTGCCGCTGCCGATGAACGAGTACCTGCAGCAGGCGCTGGCCGAATGCTATTTCGACGTCAAGCTCGACGTCATCGAATGGAATACGCTGTTCACCAACTGGCGGCGCGGCACCAAGGACCCGTCCGCCAACGGCGCCAACGCCACCAACGTCACCTATGCGGCGATGGACCCGTTCTTCGCCCTGGTGCGCTTCCTGCAATCGTCGATGGCGCCGCCGGTGTCGAACAATTGGGGTTACATCAACAATCCCAAATTCGATGAGCTGGTGACCAAGGCGCGCCAGACCTTCGAGCCGGCCGCGCGGGACGCCGCCCTTGCCGAACTGCACGCGGCTTCGGTCGACGACGCGGCATTCCTCTACGTCGCCCACGACGTCGCTCCCCGCGCCATGAGCCCCAAAGTCAAGGGCTTCGTGCAGCCGAAGAGCTGGTTCGTGGACTTCTCGCCGATCTCCATGACGCCGTGAGCGCCATCTTCGTCATGGCCGGGCTTGACCCGGCCATCCACGTCTCGCT
>JBAQER010000712.1:0-2395 GCA_049286845.1 Bradyrhizobium sp. | reverse complement strand
AAGCACGAGATCCAGCGACAAGGCGAACAGGATCGTAATCAGCACCTGGGTGCCGAACGCGAGGTAATTCGGAAACGCGAAGAACACCGCAATCCCGGCGATCCAGGGCAGCAGCTCCCAGGGCCGGAACCGGTGGCGCCGCGCCACCTCCGTCGCGGCGCCCATGCCCGCTTTCCGCTGAGCGCTCATGCGCGCTTCCCGCGGAGCGCTCATGCGCGCTTCCCGAACAATCCCTGCGGTCGCCACAGCAGCAGGATCAGCGTCAATGCGTAGATGAACATCGTGCCGCCCTTCGGAAAGTAGATCTTCAGCACGAAATCGAGCACGCCGATCAGGATCGCCGCGACGAACACGCCCGCAACCTTGCCCATGCCCCCCACCGCAACCACGATCAGGAAGTAGGCGAGATAGCGGAACGGATACTGCGGGTCGAGGCCGAGGATTTCCGCGCCCAGGCCGCCGCCCGCGGCAGCCAGGCCGCTGCCCAGCGCGAAGGTGAGCGTGAACAGGCGGCCCACGTTCACCCCCATGGATTGCGCCATGCGCCGGTTGTCCACCGCGGCGCGGATGCGCGCGCCGACGCGCGTGCGCTCGAAACCGAGCCACAGGGCGATCATCAGGGCGCTGCCGGCGACGATCAGCGCCAGGCTGTAGCTGCGGTAGCGGATGAAGCCGAGGTCGGTCTGCCCGCGCAGCCACTCGGGTAGGACCACCGTCTGCGTCTCCGGCCCGACGCTCAGGGTCACCGTGGCGATCATCGCGAACACCAGGCCGATCGTGAACAGCACCTGGTCGAGCTCGCTTGCGCCGTACAGGCGCGCGTAGAGCAGGCGTTCCAGCACCACCGCGATCGCGGCGACCGCGACGAAGCCGAACGCGAGCGCGGCAAAGAACGGCAGGCCCCAATGGGTCATGGACAGGACGATGGCGTAGCCCCCCAGCATGGCGAAGCCGCCGTGGGCAAGGTTGACGAAGCCCATCAGCCCCATCGTCACCGACAGGCCCACCGAGACGATGAACAGCACCATCCCTGCGGCCATGCCGCCCAGCAGAATGCTGATCAGGTCCATGAAAAGAAACCGCCGCCCCGGCGGCAGGCCCGGGCGGCGGCGCGAGCGGCGGCGAGTGCCAGATGTTCCGCTACTGCTTGCAACGGCCTTCGGCCAGCTCCTTGCACATGTCCTTGACCGCCGTGATGACGCCGATGTTCTTCTGGTAGAGGCGCCCGTCTTTCTTCACGATCTCGCTCAAGTACTCGTTCATGACGATGTCGCGCGTGCGCGGATCGATCGAAATCGGCCCGCGCGGGCTGTTGTACTTCCAGCCGCGCAGCGCGGTGATCACGGCATCGGGATCGAGCTTGCCCTTGAGCGAGGTGACCACGTGGGCGATCGCCGCCATGCCGTCGTAGCCCTGCACGCCCATGAAGTCCGGCGTCGAGGCCGGGCCGTATTCCTTTTTCCAGGCCTCGACCAGGCGCTTGTTGACCGGGTTGTCGAGGTCCGCGTTGTAGTGGTGGATGGTGATCAGCCCCACCGCGTTGTCGCCCATCGCCTGCAGCTTGATGTCCTGCGTGATGTCGCCCGGGCCGATCAGCCGGATGCCGGCGGCGCGCATGCCGAGCGCGCCGTAGGTCTTCAGCACCCCGACGGCATGGTCGCCCGCGGGCACGAAGACGAAGAACACGTCCGGCTTCTTGTCCTTGGCGCGCTGGAAGAACGGCGTGAAGTCGGGCACCTGGCCAGGCCCGCCCATCGGGATCGCGTCGATCACCTTGCCACCGTTCGCCTCGAAGCCGCTCTTGAACGCGTCCAGGCTGTCCTTGCCGGGAGGAAAATCGGTATAGCCGACCACCGCGGTCTTGGCCTTGAGGTTCTTGGCGGCCGCGACGCCCATCGCGTGGCCCGCGTGCCACATCGAAAACGAAACCCGCGAGATCATTGGCGACAGATTGGTGATCCAGGCGGTGCCCGCGTTCATGATCACCGCCGGCCGCTTGGCTTCGGTGAACAGGGCCGCGGAGGCGATCGCATCCGGGGAGTAGATGAATCCCGTGAGGATGTCGACCTTCTCCTGCGCGACCAGCTCCTGCACTGCGACCTTCGCCTCGGCGCCGCTGGGATTCTTCGAGTCGCGCTTGATGATTTGGACCTTGTAGGGGCCGAATGCGCCCGGATTCAGCTTCATGAACATCTGCATGCCGCGGTCCACCTGCTGGCCGAATTCGGCCCCCACGCCGGTGTAGGGCAGCACCACGCCGACCTTGACGGTCTGCGCAGCGGCGCCGGTGGCGATCGCAGCAAGCCATGCTGCAGCGAACAACTTGATCAGTGAATTGAACCGCATGATCCCCCTCCTTGGGCGACATTTCAGCCGGGGAATCCTAGCATGGTGG
>JBAQER010000711.1:0-8439 GCA_049286845.1 Bradyrhizobium sp. | reverse complement strand
CTATTTCACGCGTGCGCTGTCGATTATCGCGTTCATCTCATTCCCGATCACCACATTCTCCGCGATCGCGTTCGGCGCGATCAGCGGCCTGACCTGGCTCTCGACGGTGCCGCCGACGTCGGCGCTGGTGGCCCTGATGTTCGGCACCCGCTGGTTTGCGACGCTGTACGGCTTTGCCTTCGTCAGCCATCAGGTCGGCGGCTTCCTCGGCGTCTGGCTCGGCGGCATCGTGTTCGAGCAGTTCGGGTCCTACACCCCGATCTGGTGGCTTTCGGTGCTGTTCGGCGTGCTGTCGGCGCTGATCAACCTGCCGATCGTCGAGGCGCCGGTGGCGCGCACGGTTGCGCAACCGGCCTGATCCGGTAAACATCCCGGGCTGAAAAAAATCGGGAGTTTACGTTGGGAACGTTCAGGGCGATCAGGATCGACAAGGCGGAAAAGGGCACCACCGCCGCGCTCACGCAATTCGACGAAGCCGAATTGATGGAGGGCGACGTCACGGTGCGGGTCGAATATTCCGCGCTCAACTACAAGGACGGCTTGGCCGTCACCGGCAGGGCGCCGGTGGTGCGGCGTTTCCCGATGATCGCCGGCATCGACTTTGCGGGCACCGTCGAGCAGTCGTCGCATCCGGCCTGGAAGGCCGGCGACAAAGTGATCTGCACCGGCTGGGGCATGGGCGAGACCCATCTCGGCGCCTACGCCGAAAAGGCTCGCGTCAAGGGCGATTGGCTGGTGAGCCTGCCCGGGACCATGTCTGCACGCGACGCGATGGCGATCGGCACCGCCGGTTTGACCGCGATGCTGTCGGTGCTGGCGCTGGAGAAGTACGGCCTCACCCCGAAGGACGGTCCGGTCGTGGTCACCGGCGCCGCCGGCGGCGTCGGATCGGTCGCCACGGCCGTGCTCTCGAAACTCGGCTTTCACGTCATCGCTTCGACCGGCCGCATGACGGAGGCGGACTATCTGAAGGGGCTGGGCGCGGCCGAGGTGATTGATCGCGCCGAGCTGTCGGGACCGGCCAAGCCGCTGGCGAAGGAGCGCTGGGCGGGCGGGGTCGACAGCGTCGGTTCGACCACGCTGGCCAACGTTCTCGCGATGACGAAATACCGGGGCGCCATCGCCGCATGCGGCCTCGCCGCCGGGATGGACCTGCCGTCCTCGGTGGCGCCGTTTATTTTGCGCGGAGTGTGCCTTCTCGGCATCGATTCCGTGATGTGCCCGATCGAGCTCAGAAAGACCGCCTGGAAGCGCCTCGCGAGCGATCTTGTTCCTGGAAAACTTACTGAAATTACTCACGAAATTGGCCTGGACGAGGTCATCGGCGCCGGCGCCAAGATCCTCGCCGGCCAGGTTCGCGGGCGAATCGTGGTAAAAATTCTCTAACGGCGTTCAGACTTTACCAACCAAGCTGCTCCAATGTTGCCACGGTTGGTATGGTAAGCAGCGGGTAAAGAGACCTCAGGCGGTTACCCGCGCTCGGTAAGTCCGGAGTTACAGCATGCTTGCGCGTTTCGTGTTGGGGGCCGTCACGGCCGGTGCGGTGATCACGCCCGCCCTGGCCGGGCAGATGAACGCCGATGAGGCGCGCAGGTTCGTAATCGGCAAGGTTTTCGCATTTACCTGTTTCGACGGTACCCGCGGCGCGGGCCGGGTGCTCGATGACATGGGCGCCGCAGGCGCCGTGCAATTCAGTGGTTCGGGTCCGGTGCGCCACATGCGGCTGCCCGGCAATACGCTGCAAGTCCGCGGCCAGGCCGTATGCGCGTCGATCAAGGGCATTCCGTTCCAGCCCTGTTTCAATCTCGACAAGAAGGACGAGCGCAGCTTCCGCGGCTCGGTCTCGGGCATGGCTTTCGCCTATTGCGATTTCCGCCATCAGGGCGCGGCGCAGATGCTGATGGCGCGCGCGGTGACCCGGCCGCGTTCGCTGCATGCGCCGGCACACTCCCGCTCGGCGGACGCATCGCGGAACGACATCACGGCGAGCGTCGGGACACCGAAGGTCGAGAGCGCCAGGCTCGAGCCGGTCAAATCCGAAGCGCGATCGGAACCGGCTAAATCGGAAAGTGCGCCGGAACTTCGCCGCTCGACCGACTGATGCGGCACAGGCGCCGGCGCGCCTCGCATTTCCCACGCCCGACTGAGAAGCTGAAGGGCGACCATTCCGTCGGTGCGCCGTAGTCGCGCCGACTCGTTCAGGTCGGCCGTATCGAATGCGCGGCCTGCACGGGTTCATCCCGCGCAAGCGACAGATCAAAACCCATGAGGCCGTTTTGGGTCAATGCCAGCGCGTTCTGGCGAGAGATCCCGTAATCTTACGGGACCCAAAATTAACAGGATTTTGCAGCGCGAAAGTTATGGCTCGCATGTGGAGGCGCCGGTCGCTTTCTGGAGTCGATTCGTCGTGGCGCGTCCCGGCTGCAAATTCATTCAAGTCATTCAAGGCTCGATCAAATGACCCTCAATCGCATTGGCAATAAATTGGGCCTCGCCAGCTTCGCCGGAATCCTGCTGGCGATCGGCATGGTGATGAACCAGACCGCCACCGAGTCCTCGGTGTTCGAGGCCAATCGGCGCGCCGGGGTGCAGCAGCAGATTTCCGCCATTGCGCTGAAGGCGGAATCGGAAATGCGAAACATGCAGCTTGCCGTGCGTGGTGTGCGCCTGGCGAGGACGGCGGAAGTCGTCGCCAAAGGCAGAAGCCAGTTTCGCGTTGCGCGCGATGCCCAGGCGAAGCTGCTGGATACCGCCCTTGCGCTCGCCCTCGAGCCCCGGTCGAAGGAATTGTTCGGCAACATCAAGACGAAAACGCAGACTTACGCCGTCGGGGCGGACGAGCAGGCGAAGTTGATGCTGACGGTTCTTGAACTCAATCAAAAGCGAATTGCCGTCTTCAACCAGTGGGACGCCGCGCTTGGCAAATCGCTGGCGGCGCTGGCCGCGGCGGGGTCTTCGAACCGCGCCGAGATTCAAAACCTTCTGCGCGATGCCGACGGCGCCCTGAACGCCGTCCAGGCCGGGGGCTGGCGCTTCTTTGCAACCGGGGAAACCGATCAGAAGGGCAAGCTCGTCGGCAAGGCCGGCGCTTCATCCCAGTCGCTGAAGAAGGCGCGCGATCTGGCGGAGGACAAGCCACTGCAGGATGCGATCGATGCGCTCGGTCCGCTGGTGGGACAGGTTATCGCCCTGACCGATGAAGTCATCGAAGCCGACCTCCTGAAGAACAAGATCAGCCGGGAGCAAACCATCCCGACCGCCAATGCAGTCGCCGAACTGCTCAGCGCCGCGGTGGCGGTTGCGCAGAAGGCGGTGACGGAAAGTGCGGCGGATGTCAGCGACAAGATGCGGCGTGCCGGTCAGGTGGCGCTTGGGTTCGGCTGCGCTATCATTCTGATGCTGATCGGGTCGGGCGCTTTTTCGTTCTTCGGCATAGCGCGGCCGATGACCCGGCTGAATGGCGCGATGAACGAGATGGCCGAAGGCCACCTCGATGTGGTCATCCCCGGTGCAAACCGCGGCGACGAGATTGGCGACATGGCCAAGACCATCGCGGTGATCCGCAACAACGCCGAGCAAAAAGCGCGCGACGAAGCCGAAACCAAGGTCCGGCAGGACCAGGCCCTCGCCGATCTGCGCAAGGCGGACATGCAGAAGCTCGCCGATGCCTTCGAGAGCGCAGTGGGTGAGATTGTCGAGACAGTGTCGTCGGCTTCGACCGAGCTGGAAGCCTCCGCCGACACGCTGACGTCGACCGCGGAGCGGTCGCAGGAACTCGCGACCGTGGTCGCGGCCGCTTCCGAAGAAGCGTCCGCCAATGTGCAGTCGGTGGCTTCTGCGACCGAGGAGCTGTCGTCATCGGTCAACGAAATCAGCCGTCAGGTTCAGGACTCGGCGCGGATGGCCAGCGAGGCTGTCGATCAGGCACGCACGACCAACGATCGCGTCAGCGAATTGTCGCAGGCCGCAAGCCGCATTGGCGATGTCGTGGAGCTGATCAACACCATTGCCGGACAGACCAATCTGCTGGCGCTGAATGCCACCATCGAGGCCGCCCGCGCCGGCGAGGCCGGCCGCGGTTTCGCTGTCGTGGCCTCCGAGGTCAAGGCGCTGGCCGAGCAGACCGCGAAAGCGACCGGCGAGATCGGCCTGCAGATCAGCGGTATCCAGTCCGCGACGCAGGAGTCGGTGAACGCCATCAAGGAAATCAGCGGCACCATCGAAAGGTTGTCCGAGATCTCATCGACCATCGCTGCGGCGGTGGAGGAGCAGGGCGCGGCGACGCAGGAGATTTCCCGCAACGTCCAGCAGGCTGCCCAGGGGACGGTGCAGGTCTCGTCCAACATCACCGACGTACAGCGCGGCGCCAGCGAGACCGGATCGGCCTCTTCGCAGGTTCTCTCCGCGGCGCAGTCGCTGTCGGTCGAGAGCAACCGCCTCAAGCTCGAGGTCGGCAAGTTCCTCAATTCGGTCAGAGCGGCCTGACGGCGGCAGTAAACGGGCCCGGCAGCTCGGTTTGCGAGCGCGTTAGCGCGTTCTCGTGCAACCATTGCGCGCTCCGTAATCATACTGGTCCGATACTTCATTGCCCATTAAGTCAGCAATGGAAAAGTTACCAAGATCAAAAGATCGGGTCGCGGAAATGGGGGCACGACAATGCGCAGCAATCTTCCCGTCACAGCTGTCGAGTTTCCTATCACCGATGCCACCCTCATCGTGTCGAAGACGGACACCAAGGGAAGGCTGATCTATTGTAACGACGCCTTTGTTGAAGTCTCGGGCTTCAGCGAAGGTGAGTTGATGGGGCAGCCTCACAATATCGTCCGCCATCCGGACATGCCGCCTGAAGCGTTCGAGAATCTCTGGGCCACGTTGCAAGCCGGCAAGCCGTGGGTGGGCGCGGTGAAGAACCGCCGCAAGAATGGCGATTTCTATTGGGTGCTGGCGACCGCATCTCCGGTCCTGGAGAATGGACACATCACCGGCTATACGTCCATCCGAACCAAGTTACCCGCCGAGCAGCGCCAGGAAGCCGAACATGTTTACGCGCTGCTGCGCGCCAACAAGGCGCAGGGCTACAGGATCGATGCCGGCATCATCCGGCGCCGCTCGCTGCTGGACTTCCTCGCAATCTTCACCGGCTCGCTGAATGCAAGGTTGATCACGCTGGTTGCGACCTTGGGAGTGTTCATGCTGACCATCGGACTGGCCGGCATTCTGGCGACGCGGGACAGCAATGCGCGGATGAAGTCGATCTACGAGGATCGCGCGATGCCGTTGGCGCAGCTGTTCGAGATCAACGATCGCATGGAAAAAAATACCATCGTGCAGTACGACGCCGTCACCAACGGCCGCGCCGGCAGGCCGATCGGCGATGTCGCCGGCAAGGTCGCCACCAACATCGAGGTCATCTCCAAGATGTGGGCCGAATATATGGCGACCTACCTTACGCCGGAGGAGAAGATCGCCGCCGACAGCTTCGCTCTGAAGCGCAAGAATTATGTCGAAAACGCCATCAAGCCGGCGCTCGCGCTGCTCGCCGATCGCAAATATGACGAGGCGAGCACGCTTCTGGCAGGCAATGCGAGCGAGTTGTTTGCTCTGGCCAAGCAGGATCTGGACAAGCTGGTTGCGATCCAGGTCAAGGAAGCCAAGGCAGGATACGAAGCCGCCGAGCGCCAATATGCCATCGTGATCGGGGTTGCGGCCGCCATCCTGATCGTGGGTCTGCTGCTGGGTGGATTGCTCGGCAGGCAGACCATCCGGGCCATTGTCCGCCCGCTTGGGCGGCTCAATGAGGTCATGGGGAGCATCGCGCGAGGCAAACTCGACAGCAACATATTGGTCGAGCGCGACGATGAAGCCGGCGTGGCGCTGCGCAATCTGCAGACGCTGCAGGCAATCATCCGCTTCGACCGCGAAGAATTGAAAGATTCCGAAACGCGTTCGGCGATCCGGCGCAAAACGGATATGAGCCGGCTCGCCGACGATTTCGAAGGCGCCGTCGGTGCGATCATCGAGACCGTGTCCTCCGCCGCAACTGAACTCGAAGCCTCCGCCGGTACGCTCACCTCGTCCGCGGAGCGGTCGCAGGAACTCGCAACGGCGGTCGCGGCGGCCTCCGAAGAAGCGTCCACCAATGTGCAGTCGGTGGCTTCTGCGACCGAGGAGATGTCGTCATCGGTCAACGAAATCAGCCGTCAGGTTCAGGACTCGGCGCGGATGGCCGGCGAGGCTGTCGACCAGGCGCGCACCACCACCAATCGGGTCAGCGAGTTGTCGAAGGCCGCAAGCCGGATCGGCGATGTGGTCGAACTGATCAACACCATTGCAGGGCAGACCAACCTGCTGGCGCTGAATGCCACCATTGAGGCCGCCCGCGCCGGCGAGGCCGGCCGCGGATTCGCGGTCGTGGCCTCCGAGGTCAAGGCGCTGGCCGAACAGACCGCCAGGGCAACCGGCGAGATCGGCCAGCAGATCACCGGGATCCAGGCGGCGACGCAGGAGTCGGTGAACGCCATCAAGGAAATCAGCGGCACCATCGAAAGGCTGTCCGAGATCTCATCGACCATCGCGGCGGCGGTGGAAGAGCAGGGCGCGGCGACGCAGGAGATTTCCCGCAACGTGCAGCAGGCGGCACAAGGTACGATGCAGGTCAGCTCCAACATCACCGACGTGCAGCGCGGCGCCAGCGAGACCGGATCGGCCTCCTCGCAGGTTCTCTCCGCGGCGCAGTCGTTGTCCGGCGATTCCAGCCGGCTCAAGCTCGAGGTCGGCAAGTTCCTCAGTTCGGTCAGAGCGGCCTGACACGGCGAAATGCCGGCTCAATGTGAGCCGGCCTCCGGTGTTCGCCACGCGGGCGGGATAACCCGGGCTATGCGCCCGGCTCCGCGACAGGCGCGGCCGGCGGCGCCTGCCGGCGGAACAGGATGCGCTGGTACAGCCAGCCGATCGCCACCAGCACCAGGCCGAGGCACATGAACGACAGCGCCCGATAGACGCCGGTCAGCGTCGACATGTCGATCAGGAACGCCTTCAGGATCGTGAGCGCGATCACCACCGCGGAGGCGAGGCGGGCGCGCTGCGAATTGAACAGGATGCCGATGCCGAGCAGCACGACGCCGAACGCCAGCCATGCGATCGAGTAGGTGTATTGTTCGGCGCCGGTGGTCACGCCGCGGCTCAGGACCGGGCCGTGATAGAGCCTGCGGATCTCGAACGTGACATAGGTGAGGGCGAGAATCAGCGCAGCCGCCGCGATGGTGTTGGCGTAGCTCGCAGCCCGCCGGCCCGCCGCCGCATAGGACAGCAGCAGCGCCAGCACTGCGGGTCCGGCGTAAGCCAGCAGCAGCAGGTTGAAGAACGCGCCTCCGACGTCGATCGACCAGAGCATGGGATTCTCCAGCACCATCAGGCCGGCTGCAGCAGCTATCCCGGCAAACGCCGTGAGCAGGATCGCGCCGACGTTGTGGACGATGCTGCCGGTGCGGATCCGCAGCCGCTCCAGGCCGATCGCCATCGCCAGCGTCGCGCAGACCTGCAGCGCTACCTCGGTCAGGCCGGCCGTGGCGCGGTAGACATCGCCGCCGTTCACGGTATGGCGGATTTCCATGAACACCAGCAGCACCGTGAACAGGATCGCCGCCGATTCCACGACGCGCAGCGGCGGATCGTCGGCGCGGCGGCGCAGGAAGTGGCTTCCGGCCCAGAACGACAGCGCCGGAATGCCATAGCCCCACAACAGCCAGTTGAAGATCGGCGCGGTGCCGACCGCATTGCCGACGATGCGCGGCTCGTAGCCGATCCGCAGCACCACGATGCCGGCAAGAATGGCCGCCAGCGAACGCAGGAACGGTATCGGCCGCTGCAGCGAAATCCAGGCCGTGCCGAGCGACATCAGCGCCAGCGCGATGGTGAGCCATCCCTTTTCCAGCGCGAAGGTCAGCGCCAGCGCCAGCGCGCCCAGCGCGCCTGTGGCGAACAGCGCGATCGAAATCGGCAGGCCCGGCCGGTGGTCGCGTTTGGTGAGAATTTCCGTCGCGGCGCCATACGCCGCCGCCAGCAGCACCGCCAGGATCGCAAACGGGATCGAGCGATCGAGATGCGAGATGCGAGCGTAGAGCGCGATCAGCAGCGCCAGCGGCGTGAACACGGCGGCGGCCGACCAGACCACCGGGATAACGGCGCTGGCGGATCGGCCCTGCGCCAGAAATCCCGCGATGCCGAAACCGCCGGCGAAGATCACCGCGGATATCAGGTGCACCGTGACCGAAGCATCGGTCGCGGCGGGGCCGATGCCGGGCAGCGGCCCGCCCGGCAGCACCAGCATGTCCGGATTGCCGCGCACGGCCCTTTCGGCAAACACCACGAAGACCAAAGCGGCGGCGGCACCGACCGCAGCCGTGGCGGCTGGCGCACGCCATGCGACCAGCAATGTGC
>JBAQER010000710.1:0-2475 GCA_049286845.1 Bradyrhizobium sp. | reverse complement strand
GGTGCGAGGCGATCCCTCGATGCTCAAGCAGATGTTCGCCAGCCTGCTGGACAATGCGGTGAAGTACACCCGGCCGCGGGACGCGGCGCGGATCGAGATCGGCACCGCCGGCGAAGAAGACGGGCGGGTCATCGTGTTCGTGCGCGACAACGGCGTGGGCTTCGACATGAAGTATGCGGGCAAGCTGTTCGGGGTGTTCCAGCGGCTGCACCGGGCCGACCAGTTCGAGGGCACGGGGATCGGCCTCGCCACCGTGCGGCGCATCATCGCCCGGCACGGCGGCCGGGTGTGGACCGAGGCCGCGCCGGATCGGGGCGCGGCGTTTTATTTCACTCTCAGGCCAGCGGAGCCGGCGCGGACAGCATGAGCGAGGAAAATTCCGTGACTCTCCTGAAGCGCATCCTGCTGGTCGAAGACAGCCCCAGAGACGCGGAACTGGCGCTGCATGCGCTGGCGGCCCACAACCTGGCGAATGAGGTCCTGCACCTGCACGACGGCGCCGAAGCGCTGGACTACCTGTACCGGCGGGGCGAGTTCTCCGGCCGGGCCAACGGCAACCCGGCGGTCGTGCTGCTGGACCTGAAGATGCCGAAGGTGGACGGACTGGAGGTGCTGCGCCAGATCAAGGGCGAGCACGGCCTCGCGACAATCCCGGTAGTGGTCATGACTTCCTCGCGCGAGGACCGCGATTTGCAGGCCGCCTACCGGCTGGGCGTGAACGCTTACGTAGTGAAGCCGGTGAAGTTCAGGGATTTCGTCGATGCGGTGAAGCAAGTAGGGGCGTTCTGGGCGATCCTGAACGAGCCGCCGCCCGGAAGCGCGCCCGGGACCTAGCGGCCCGGGAATTCGTCAAACGAAACGTCCGAATCGGAAACCGGAATGAACCAATCCATTCGCCTGCTGCATCTGGAAGATGATCCGCGCGACGCGGAATTGATCCGGCTGAAGCTCAAAGCCGAGGGCCTTGCGTGCGACATCCTGTGGGTGAACGACAGGAAGGCTTTCGAGTCGGCCCTGGCGCGGGAGTCCTTCGATGTTGTCCTGTCCGATTACGACCTGAAACTGCCGGACTTCGACGGCATGTCGGCATTGCAGCAGGTCCGCGAGAAGCAGCCGGATGTTCCCGTGATTGTCATCTCCGGCACACTGGGCGAGGAGGCGGCGGTGGAGTGCCTTCGCGCCGGCGCCAACGACTACGTGCTGAAGCAGCGGCTGCCGCGGTTCGCCCCGGCGGTATTACGGGCGATTTCTGAAGCCAGGGAGCGCGTGGCGCACAGGCGGGCGGAGCGGGAGCTGGAGGAGACGCGCAGCCGCCTGGACAACATCGTCTCATCCTTGAGCGATGTGGTGTGGTCGTACTCGATGCGCGAGAGACGGCTGCTCTATGTCAGCGCCGCAGTGGCGGAAGTCTACGGCCGGCCGGCGGCGGCGTTCCACGAAAATCCGGGCATCTGGCGCGACACGGTCCACCCGGACGACCGGGCCCGCGTGAAGGCCGAAAAGGAGGCGGGGCTGGCGGCGAAGCGCTTCGAGTCGGTTTACCGGGTCGTGCTGCCCGACGGCGGCACGCGCTGGATCCAGGATCGCGTGCGGGTAATCAGCGACGAGAACGGCCGTCCGGTGCAGCTGGACGGATTGGCGCGGGACATCACCGAGCGCAAGGCGCAGCAGGACAAGATCGAACACCTGAACCGCGTGCATGCGGTATTGAGCGGCATCAACGCGCTCATCGTGCGCGTGCGCGACCGGGAAGAACTGTTCCGCGAGGCGTGCCGGATCGCCGTGGAGGCCGGGGGATTCCGCATGGCGTGGCTGGGCGTCGTCGACCGGGAGGCAATGCGGGTGAAGCCGGTCGCCTGGCACGGCACCGGATCCGACTACATCGAAATGATGCCGGTGGAAATAGGCGACTTGCAGTCCGCGATGCGCGGATTGGCAGCGCGGGCGGTCATGGAACGCAAGGCGATGATCGTCGACGACATGACGCAGGACCCACGGATCACGCTGGGCAAGGAGGCCAGGGAACGTGGTTTTCATTCTCTGGTCATGCTGCCTCTGGTCGTGGCGCAGGAGGCCGTCGGTGTACTGGCGCTATACGCCGGCGAAGTCGGGTTCTTCAACGCGGAAGAAATGAAGCTGCTGCACGAGCTTGCGGGGGATATCGTGTTCGCGCTCGACCATATCGAAAAGACAAACAGGCTTGATTACCTCGCCTTCTACGATTCGCTCACCGGGCTTGCCAATCGAACGCTGTTTCTCGATCGCCTGAACCAATACGTCCATGCGGCGGGCAGCGCGGGGGACAAGATCGCACTTGTCGTTGCGGACGTGGAGCGTTTCAGGACGGTGAACGACTCGCTCGGCCGGCAGGCGGGCGACGCGCTGCTCAAGCAACTGGCCGAGCGCCTGGCGCGCGGCGCAGCCAATGGCGAACTCGCGCGGATCGGAGTCGACGTTTTTGCGATCGTACTGCAG
>JBAQER010000709.1:0-2942 GCA_049286845.1 Bradyrhizobium sp. | reverse complement strand
CCGTAGACCAGGTCGACGTTGGGATCCTCGAAGACGGGGGCGGGAGTGACGGTCGCAGTCGGCGCAGGCGTTGCCGCGGGCTTCGGCGTTGCGGCCGGGGCAGGCTTCTTGGCGGCGACCGGCGGCTTCGGCTTGGGTTTATCCTTGGGCGTCTCTTGCGGCTTGCTCTGCGCCGGCGGCGTCGCAACGGCCGGCGGTGTCAGCGAGATCTGCGCCACCGCGCCGGCCGGCCACAGCAGGCAGCTTGCGAGAATCGATACGGGACGCAGGATCTTCATCTCCGGCGCTATCCCTGCTCTGCTTTGACTTTTCCGGACGCCGCGGCGTGCGCTTGCCTGATGGTTTGCTCCGCATCCATCAATGCCGCCGCCGGGCCGCGCTTGTCGTTCCAGATGAAATCGCCGACCAATACAAAATCCGCACCCGCCGCGGCGAATTCACGGGCTTCCTCGCGCGAGGCGGCATAGCCGACGCAGGGCGGCTCGAACAGTTCGGCCCACCATTCCAGCCGCTCGGCGATCGCCTCGGCCGAGGGCCTAAGTCCCGCGGCATCGGGTTCGCCGAACAGCACGTAATCCGCGCCGGCCTCGCCCGCTGCCATCGAATCGTGCCGGGTCGAGAGCGCGCCGACGCCGGCGATGCGGTCGGGCTTCAGCGTCGGCAGCGCCTCTTCCATGGCCGCGATGCCGGTCAGATGCGCGCCATCGGCGCCGGCGCGGGCCACCAGTTCGACATGGCCGTCGAGCAGCAGCGCCGCACCGCTGCCCTGGATCGCAGGCGCCAGCGCCTTGACCCGCGAAATCATGGTGCGCTGGTCGGTCGGCTTGAGCCGGACCAGCACCGCCGCAACATCCGCCTTGGCCAGCAGCCCCGGCAGGCTTGCGATCAGCGCCGACGGATCGTCCACGTCAGGCGTCGCGAGATAGAGACGCGGCACGGGGCGCGGCGGAACGGGTTTAGTGGCCAAATCTATGCCGCCTTCTTTTCCAGATCAGCCTTCCATTCGCCCCTGCTTGCGAGCGAATTCATCCGCGCGCGATGGGTGAAGGCGCGCTGGCCCGCGGCGACGTTCTCCGCCTTGCCCGACCACGCTTTCTGCGGCGCTGCCTGCAGCGCACGGCCGTACGAGAAGGTAAGATGCCACGGCAGGCCGCCGATGCGGTTCATGGCGTTCAAATGCGCGGTCGCGTCCTCGTCGGACTGCCCGCCGGAAAGAAAGGCGATGCCGGGCACTGCGGCCGGTACGCAAGCTTTCAACAGCCGGATGGTTTTCTCCGCGACCTCCTGAACCGAAGCTTGCTTCGCGCATTTCTTGCCCGAGATCGCCATATTGGGTTTCAGGATCATGCCCTCCAGCTCGACGCGCTGGACTCGCAATTCCTGGAACGTCTTGTCGAGCACGCGTTGTGTCACTTCATAGCAGCGATCGATGTCGTGATCGCCGTCCATCAGGACTTCCGGCTCGACGATAGGAACGATCTGGGCGGCCTGGCAAAGTGCGGCGTAACGCGCGAGCGCATGGGCGTTGACGTGGATCGCCGTCATGGTCGGAATGCCCGGGCCGATATCGATCACGGCGCGCCATTTGGCAAAGCGCGCGCCGCGTTCATGATATTTCTTCAACCTCTCGGCCAGCTTGTCGAGGCCTGCCGTGACCAACTCGCCCGGACAGCCTGGCAGGGCCTGGGTGCCTTCATCGACCTTGATGCCGGGGATCGCCCCGGATTGTTCGATCAGTCTGATCAGCGGGGTGCCGTCCTTGGCCTCCTGCCAGATCGTCTCGTCATAAAGAATGACGCCCGAGATGTACTGGCTCATCGCCTCCTGGGAACGGAACAGCATTTCGCGATAGTCGCGCCGGGACTGCTCGGTCGACTCGACCTTGATGGCGTCGAAGCGCTTCTTGATGGTGCCGGAAGATTCGTCGGCGGCGAGTATTCCCTTGCCTGGCGTCACCATCGCCAGGGCAACCTTGTTGAGATCGGCGAGATTCATCGGTGCCTCCTCCCGAACGCAATGTGTTGCGGGCCAAAATAGACCGTTCTCGGGCAAAACCCAAGAAGACGCGCGGCGCGGGAGAAGACCGCCGGAAGCCGGTTATGCGACTTTCGGATCGAGATCGCCCTTGGTGTAGCGCTTCGCCATCTCTGCCGTCGTCAGCACCTTCTTGATCTTGCCGGCCTGGCCCGCGGTGTTGAATTCCTGCAAGCGCTGCTTGCAGAGCTTCGCCATCGCTTCCATCGCCGGTTTGAGATATTTGCGCGGATCGAATTCTTCCGGATTGTCCTTCAGGACCTTCCGGATCTGGCCGGTCATCGCCATGCGGTTGTCGGTGTCGATGTTGATCTTGCGGACGCCGTTCTTGATGCCACGCTGGATCTCGGCGACCGGCACGCCCCAGGTCGGCTTCATCTTGCCGCCATTGGCGTTGATGATGTCCTGCAGCTCCTGCGGCACCGAGGACGAACCGTGCATCACCAGATGCATGTTCGGCAGCTTGCGGTGGATTTCCTCGATCACGTTCATGGCGAGGATGTTGCCGTCCGGCTTGCGGGTGAACTTGTAGGCGCCGTGCGAGGTGCCCATCGCGATCGCCAGCGCGTCGACTTTTGTCTCTTTGACGAATTTCACGGCCTCGTCGGGATTGGTCAGCAACTGGTCGTGGGAGAGCTTGCCCTCGGCGCCATGCCCGTCCTCCTTCTCGCCCATGCCGCTCTCGAGCGAGCCGAGCACGCCGAGTTCGCCTTCGACGGAGGCGCCGACCCAGTGGGCCATATCGACGACGCTGCGGGTGACGCGCACATTGTAGTCGTAGTCGGCGGGCGTCTTGCCGTCGGCCTTGAGAGAGCCGTCCATCATCACCGAAGTGAAGCCGAAGCGGATCGCGCTGGCGCAGGTCGATTCGGCGTTGCCGTGGTCGAGATGCATGACGAGCGGAATAT
>JBAQER010000708.1:0-3321 GCA_049286845.1 Bradyrhizobium sp. | reverse complement strand
GTCTCGTAGCCCGCGAGATAGCCGAGATAGGCCAGCGCCGAGTGGCTGCCGTTGAGCAGCCGCAGCTTCATATGCTCGAACGGCGTGACGTCCGAGACGAGCTGCACGCCCGCGGCTGCGAAATCCGGCCGGCCGGCCGGAAAGCGGTCTTCGACAATCCATTGCGTAAAGGGCTCCGTGACCACCGGCCACGCGTCGATCATGCCAAGCGCAACGGAGACGTCAGCGCGGTCGGCGTCGGTCGTCTCGGGCACGATCCGGTCCACCATCGTTGACGGGAAGGCGACCTCGTCCGCAATCCAATTGCCGAGTTCCGGCGATCTCAAGGTGGCGAACCGCTTCACAATTCGCCCCACGGTATGACCGTTAGCCGGGAGGTTGTCGCAGCACAGCACGGTGAATGGCGCTGCGCCTGAAGCCTTCCTGCGCGAAAGCGCGGCCGCGATAAATCCAGCGGCCGATCGCGGTGCATCCGGATTTTCCAGGTCATGAACGATATCGGGATGACGTTCGTCCAGTTCGCCGGTTTGCGGCCTGTGGCAGTATCCTTTCTCGGTGATGGTGAGCGAGACGATCCGCGTCGCCGGATCGGCCATGCGTGCGATCAAGCGCGCGGGGTTCGCCTTGGCGACCTCGGTCTTCATGATCGAGCCGACGACCCGGTGCTCGGTGGCCGCGCCGGAGTGGATGGCGACCGTGTAGAGGCCGTCCTGCGGGGCGAGAGCATCGTGCGTGCCTGAATTTCTCAGGCTGGCGCCGACGATTCCCCAATCCGTTGCTCCGGCCGCCAGCAAATCGTCGATGACGACAGCCTGGTGGGCCCGATGGAAGGCGCCCACGCCCAGATGGACGATGCCAGGCGTGACCCGCGCGCGGTCATAGCCGGGGCGGCGGACATGGCCAGGAAGGTGATCGAGGCTGGCGTTCGAGAGGCGCAAAACTGCCCCCTATCGGGGTTGAAAGCGGGATTTTCGCCGTTGCCTTGACACAGAGGGATTTTCCCGTCAATCTTTTGGTCAATTGGTAAGGCCAATATACCAAATAGGCAGGCCGCCGTCCGAGCTGGAAGGCAGGACGCGTCGATCTGCCGAGGGGACTCGTTTCAGGGAGACCAGCGTGCCGCTCGAAGCCGTGGAGGCGCGGCGCCTCTATCGCCAGGTTGCCGATCAACTGCGCGCCCTCATCGACAGCGGTGAATACGCCGTCGGGAGCCGGCTGCCGACCGAACGGGATCTCGCCGAGCAGTTGAAGGTCTCGCGGCCGACGGTGCGCGAGGCGCTGATTGCGCTGGAAGTCGAGGGCAGGGTCCGCATCCGCGTCGGCTCAGGAATTTATGTCATCGAACCGGCGGCACCCGCTTCACCTTTGCCGGCGTCTGTCTTGATCGAAGGGCCGTTCGAGGTGTTGCGGGCCCGCGAATTCATCGAAGGCGCGATTGCCGAACAGGCCGCGCGGGTGGCCAGACCTGAGGATATCGAGCGTATCGACGCTTCGCTGACGGCGATGGCGACGGTGCAGCATCCCGGCGAAGGATCGATGATCCATGATCGCGCTTTCCATGTTGCGGTCACGGGATGTCTCGACAACGCGGTGCTGGTCCGCGTCGTCGGCGAACTGTTCGACCAGCGCCTCAATCCCTACTTCGCCAAACTGGCGCACTATTTCGAGAATCCGGAGTCGTGGCGGGCCGCGCTCGCCGAGCATCACGCGATCCGCGACGCCATTGCGGCACACGATCCCGAGGCCGCGGGGATCGCGATGCGCCGCCATCTGGCTTGTTCGCAGGAACGCTTTGCCCAGAGTTTTGGGGCGGAGACTGCCTCCCCGTCGCGCGTTTCAATCAGGAGCGGCTGAGAAGTTGTGGCGGACGCGCGTCAGCAGTGGCTGGCGCGTCGAGAACATCCATTCGGGCGGTTCGGCTAAATCCCGAACCGGTTGAGTAAAGAAGCAAATGTAACAAATGGAGGGAATCGTCGTGTTGAAGAGAGTAGTGACTGTATTGGCCGCGTCGGCAGCGGCGCTGGTGGCGGCGACCAATGTCGGCATGGCCCAGACGAAACTGAAATGGGCCCACGTCTACGAGACGTCGGAACCGTTCCACACCGCTTCGGTATGGGCCGCGCAGGAGATCGGCAAGCGGACCAGCGGACGCTATCAGATCGACGTCTATCCGGCCTCGCAACTCGGCAAGGAAACCGACATTAATCAGGGTCTGTCGCTTGGTTCAGTCGATATCATCATTTCCGGATCGAGCTTTGCGGCCAAGAGCTATCCGCCGATCGGCGTCACCTATTATCCCTACACCTTCCGCGACGCGGATCATCTTCTGGCCTACACCAGGAGCGACGTCTTCAAGGAACTTACGAAAGGCTATGAAGACAAGAGCGGCCATCACATCGTGGCGGTCACCTATTACGGCGTGCGCCACACCTCGTCGAACCGCGCGATCAAGACCTGCGCCGACATGAAGGGCCTCAAGATGCGGGTGCCGGATGTTCCGGCCTATCTCGCGATGCCGCGCGCCTGCGGCGCCAACACAGCCCCGATCGCTTTTGCCGAGGTCTATCTCGCCCTGCAGAACGGCACCGTGGAAGCCCAGGAAAATCCGCTCACCACCATCGAGGCGAAGAAATTCTACGAAGTCCAGAAGCATATCGTGCTGACCGGCCATATCGTCGACCACCTCAATACCGTGGTCGCGGGCGGCCTCTGGAAGAAGCTCTCCGACGAGGACCGCAAGATCTTCACCGACGTGGCGCAGGAGGCGGCTGCGAAGGCAACGCGGGAGATCAAGGAGAAGGAGGCCAAACTGGTCGATTTCTTCAAGCAGAAAGGCCTCACCGTCACCGAGATCGACAAGAACGAGTTCCGCGACACGGTGATCAAGACAACGAGCTTCGAGAGCTTCGATTACCGCAAATCCGATTGGGACCGGATCCAGGCCATCAAGTAATCGCGGTGTTCCGCTTCAGCCTCTTCCCGCAGTCTGCGGGGAGAGGCTGAACGCGAGGCCGGAACGATGCACGGCCGTGTCAGCTGAACTTCATCATACAAAGAGATCCCCATGTCGACGGCCGAAGTGCACAAGCAGATTACGGCAGACGAGATAGCCCACACCTTCGAGGAAGAGGCGGTACCCAAGGTCGATCTTGGGCAATATGCCATCGAGGATTGGCTGGCGCTGGCGATCTTCTGGATCATGGCGCTTTGCGTCTTTCTGCAGTTCTTTACCCGCTATGTTCTCAATGACAGCTACGCCTGGACCGAGGAGATCGCGACCTATTGCCTGATCGGCGTGGTCTTTCTCGGTTCGGCCATGTG
>JBAQER010000707.1:0-7134 GCA_049286845.1 Bradyrhizobium sp. | reverse complement strand
ATCCGGACGGTTCGTCTGACGGCCCATGAAACGGAAAACGCCGGCCCAGGGCCGGCGTTTTTTGCTGCTCCAACCCAGACCGAACTCAGTCGAACAGGGCGTCGATGTCGTTCTGCGAGGCGTGACCGGCATCGCCTTCGAGCTTTGGACCGTTCAGGAGCTTGGCGTCGCCTTCCCGATCGTCGACGATCGGCGGTGCATGCGCCTTGATGGCATCGACGCCGCCCCAGATGTCCATCATCGCGTTGATGTGGTTTTCGATGAACTTCATCGTGGTCATCACCTTGTTGATGCGCTGACCGGTCAGATCCTGGAAATTGCAGGCCTCGAAGATGGAGACGACGCGCTCCTGGATTTCCTCGCTGAGGATCTTTTGCTGGTCCGGCGAATTCACCTTGCTGAGCGCGCTGGCGGCCTGGTCGATCGACTCGGCGGCCTCCAGAATCTGCTGGGTCGCTTCCTCGGTGCCGCCGACCACGGCGCCGAGTTCGCCATTGACCTTGGCCATTTCCTGGCCGTTGAAGCTCTTGCCATGCAGCACCGCGATTTCCCGCTTGGTGCGGTTGATGGCGTCGTGAATCAGGTCGAGTTCGACCTTGAGCTTCTCGCACTGCTCGATCTGGGCGCGGTAGGTTTCCAGGAGCGTGTGGGCTTCGGCGATCTCGCGGTTGACCGACTCGCCGATGGTTTCCGTTGCCGCGCTGTGGTTCGGCTTCGCCATCTGGGCACGGATGGCGCGAAGTTCCGTCATGATCTCATGATGCATCGGGCCGACGTCGCCGTCCACCGCTGCGGGCATCGGCATGTCGCCGCCAATAGCTTCTTCGATACGAAAACGTCTGCGAGGGATCGGCATGAGCACTTTCCTGACTTCACTCGTGACGTTTTAGACAGATGCGATTTAACGTCAGGTTCACGCCGGGAACTCTTTGACAGACGCGCGCGGATCGCCGCATACCAACGATTAACCATGCGGGCTCTGCGTTCATCGAAAATAAACGCTACCGCTCGAAACCGCATGCAACTGGCGACGTGGTGAATCGAAACGGCGATTCCGTTTACCAAACCGAGGCGCTTTTGATCTTAATTGGGGGCGTGCAAAGGCGCCGACTGCGGCGCTCCCACGACGAAACAGTACAGAGTACGTCGATGAAAAAAATGTCTCTCGCGTTCCTCGCCGGCGCCTCCTTTCTCGCCGGCATCAATCAGGCCGCGGCGATCGAAGCCGGTCCGGCTGCCGAACCCGCCGTGATCTATGCCGACCAGCCCGAGCAGCGGCCGGTGCGAACCGCTTACGCCGAGCGCGCAAATATGGGCGGCGGCTTCATCGAGTTCCTGTTCGGTGAGGGACCCTCGCAAGGCGGCCGCTACCAGGCGCAGCCGTCCTACGAACCGCGCCGTGCGCTGCTGCCGCCGATGGGTCCCGAGCAGGCCATGCGCCGGCAGGAAGACGTCAGCGAACCCGCGCGTCCCGCCTTCGATCCGAAATACGAGAAGCAGCTGGTCGAGTATCACGGCAAGGAAAGTCCCGGCACGATCGTCGTCGACACCCCCAACAAATTCCTGTTCCTGGTGCAGGGCGACGGCAGGGCGTTGCGCTACGGCATCGGCGTCGGCCGTCCCGGCTTCACCTGGTCGGGAGTCAAGACGATTTCCGCCAAGAAGGAATGGCCGGCCTGGACGCCGCCGCCGGAAATGCTGGCGCGCCGCCCGGATCTGCCGCGGCACATGGAAGGCGGGCCGCAAAACCCGCTCGGCGCCCGCGCGATGTATCTGGGCTCGTCGCTCTACCGCATCCACGGCTCGAACGAGCCCTGGACGATCGGCACCAACGTCTCGTCCGGCTGTATCCGGATGCGCAATGACGACGTGATCGATCTGTATGGCCGCGTCACGGTGGGCGCCAAGGTCGTCGTCATCTAGGCTGCGTTGCGGTTCAAATGAGAACGGCCGCTCGATCAGAGCGGCCGTTTGCTTGTGTCACGTCAGAAATTCGTCAGGCGGTGTCGCCGTCGCCGCCGAAGTCATCGGAATCGAGATCCAAGTCGTCGTGATCGTCATCGTTCGAGGCGGTATCGAAATCTCCGTCGCGTGAATTGTCGTTCGAATCGAACAATCCCGCACGCGAACTTCCGGACGAACCGATGTCGTTGATGCCGGCATCCTTCGCCAGATCGCCGCCGGATTGATCGCCCCACGGCCTGCGGTCTTCAACTCCGCCGCGATGGCCCGCGGTGTCGCCGAAGCTCTGCTGGTGGCCGCCGCCCATCATCGAGCGGATGCTGCCGAGCAGCAGCGATCCGCCGACCACGCCGGCGGCGGCTGCGGCCGCCGTTCCGAGAAACGAACCGCCGCCGCCCATCGGCGCCTGTGGCGCGCCATAAGGCTGGCCGTACGGCGCCTGGGCATATTGCCCGGGATTTTGCGCCTGCTGCATGACCTGGCCGCTGTTCCATGTCGGGCGGCCCGGAAGCTCCGGCGGCCGGACATTCGGCACCGAGCCGCGCTGCGGGTTCTGCCCGAAGATCGTCTCCCGCATCGAATCGAGGAAGCTGCCGGACTGGTGTTGCTCGGCTGTGCCCTCCAGTTCCTGGATGCGGCTGTTGGCGCGCTTCAGCGCTTCGTCCTGCAAGAGGACGGTTTGCACCAGCACATAAACGGCGTTCGGCGCCTGGCGCTGGCCTTGGGCGATCGCAGCCGCTGCGTCAGGATCGCGCGGCGCACTCTCCACCTTCGAGAGCCGGTCGAAAAGATCGTCAATCAATTGGCGTTCTTGCGGCGTCATGGCTTTCTCCTTCGCGTCGAAGCGCGGGGGAGATGTAGGGGCGGTTTGTGTCGCAAGTAGTGGCGGAGCGGATTAAATTTCCGTATGCGACAAAACGCCTGGCGGGGATTCCGCAACCAAATCAGCCCAGTGTAACTTTGTTCGCCGCCAGCAGCCGCGGGAAATGCTCGCCGCCGAGAAAAGCGTGCTCGTGTTCGCGCTGCACGGTCAGCGGGTCGAGGCTGACCAGGACGTCATCGACAAAGCCGGGGTGACACATGATCAGGCCGTCCTCCGGCAGTTCATCGAGGAACTGGTGCATCAGCGCGCTGAAATCCGGCTGCCGGGTAAAGTCATAGGCGCCGGCGAAGCCGGGGTTGAAGGCGATATCGGCGCGCGAGGCGCGGCGTCGAAACTGCGCGCTCAGGATGTCGAGCACCAGCGCCTTGGGCGCGCCGAGGCGCCGGGCCAAAGGCTGCCGGCGTCCGCCCTGGCGTACCCAGGCGTCGGGTGCTGCTTCCTTCACCGCGGTCAGAAAGGCGTCGCGCACCCCCGGAAACAGCTGCGCGTGCTGGTGGCCGTCGACAAAGTCCGGCGCCCGGCCGAACAGCTCGCCGAACGCCGCGAGCTGCAGCATCAGTTCATCATAGATGATCTCGGGATCGAGCCGCCGTAACAGGCCGGCGCGCAGCAATTTCGGAAACGGCAGGAAGATGCCGCCATCGGTCGGCCGGAAGTGCATGGTCAGCGGGCTGAACGGCGCCGTCAGCGTGACGTGCAGGCCGATGGCGCAACGTGGACTGTTGGCGGCGGCGGATTCGAGCGCGCGGACTTCGTCGCGGCCGATCGAGGGGCCCACCACCATCACCGAGGTGGCGTTGAGACGGCCGCGCTCGATCAGGTCGCGAATGGCGCGGTTGACGCCGGGGCTGAGACCGTAATCGTCGGCGCACAGCCAGATGCGGCGCGGCGGCGCGTCGTCGCTCATTCCGCGGCGGTCCGTTCGCCGACGCCGGCGGCTGCGTCCGCCTCGACGCGTTTCACGCTGTGCTCCGCCACGAAATAGATCGGACGCGCCTTCAGCTCGGACAGGATCTTGCCGATATACTCGCCGACGATGCCGATCATGATCAGCTGCACGCCGCCGATGGTCATCAAGCCGACCACCAGCGAAGGATAGCCGGGGACCGATTTTCCGCTCACCAGGGTTTCCCAGAGAATGGAAAGACCGAACAGGAAGGCGATGGTCGCGAGCAGGACGCCGAGCAGGCTGGCGAAACGCAACGGCGCCACCGAGAAGGATGTCAGGCCCTCGATCGAAAGCCCGACCAGCCGGCCGGGGCTGAAGGTGGTGACGCCGTGGGCGCGGGCGGCCGGTTCGTAGTCGACGCGGATCTGGCGGAAGCCGATCCAGCTCGCCAGCCCCTTGAAGAAGCGGTTGCGCTCGGGAAGCTGCCGCAATGCGGCGGCGGCCCGCGGCGACAGCAGGCGGAAGTCGCCGGCGTCTTCCGGTATTTTCTGCCGCGCGCCCCAATTGATCAGCGCGTAGAAGCCATGCACGGCGATGCGCCGCAGCGCCGATTCGTTGTCACGGTGAGCCTTGGCGGTATAGACCACATCGAAGCCGCCTTCGATCCAGTGGCCGACGAGTTGCTCGACCAAGGCGGGCGGATGCTGGCCGTCGCCGTCCATGAACAGCACCGCGCCGCGCCGGGCGTGGTCGAGGCCCGCCATCAGGGCGGCTTCCTTGCCGAAGTTGCGCGACAGCGACACCACCTGGACGTCGAGCCCGTCGGCGGCGAGCTCGCGCGCAATGGTGAGCGTGGCGTCGGCGCTGCCGTCGTCGACATAGACCACCTCGCAACCAAGGCCGTAGCGCTTCCGGAGTGTCTTCGCCAGGGCGCCAAGCCGCTCGTGGAAAAGGGCCAGCCCGGCTGCCTCATTATAGAGGGGGACGACGATCGACAGCCCCTGCGCCGCAGCGGTGGCCGCAGTGGTCGACAGGTCAGAAACGTCCGTACCCAGCATCATCGATCAGGTTCCAAATTCTCCATGGAACAACATATGGTACTCGTTGGCAGCTGTCGCTACGATGAACGAAACACTTTCCGCCCTAACTTCGCAGGAAGGCCTCGAGCCTGGCGAACAGCGGATTGTCGCGGTCGAGCACATAGTCCAGCGACGCCACCGACACCGTGTCGGCGCCGTGTTCGCGGAGGAAGCTGCCGAGCGCATAGAGCTGTGCGGGCGGGCAGTGCAGCGTAACCATCCCCGACGAGGTCGGCCCGCCGAACGGCGAGACCACGCCGAAGCGGTTGTGGGCTTCCGCCAATAGCGCGGCGTCGCAGCCGGCAAAGCGGGTGCGGACTTCGCGATACTTGCTGGCGCGGGCCCGGGCGGCAATGTGATCCAGGATGACGCGCGCGGTCTCGCGGGCTTCAACCGACCAGTCGGCGTCCCTCGACGCCACCAGGTTGGCCTGGCTGCGCAGGATCACGCCGTCGTCCAGCACCTTGAGGCCGTTGGCGGCAAGGGTGGCGCCTGTGGTGGTGATGTCGACGATCATTTCGGCAGTGCCGGTGGCCGGCGCCCCTTCGGTCGCCCCGGCGCTCTCGACGATCCGGTAATCGACGACGCCGTGGGCGGCAAAGAAGGTCCGGGTCAGGTTGATGTATTTGGTCGCCACCCGCATTCGCCGGTTATGCTGGGCGCGGAAGCCGGTGGTGACGTCGTCGAGATCGGCCATGGTCCGGACGTCGATCCAGGCCTGCGGCACCGCCACCACGACATTGGCGCTGCCGAAGCCGAGATTGTCGATCAGCATGACGCGCTTGTCGGCATCGGCGATGCTTTCGCGCACCAGGTCTTCGCCGGTGACGCCGAGATGGACCGTGCCGCGCGCGAGCTGCGAGGCGATCTCGCTCGCCGAAAGATAGGCGATCTCGACATTGTCGAGTTCAGAGATGGTGCCGCGATAGTCGCGGGCGCCGCGGGGCTTTGCCAGCGTAAGCCCAGCGCGCGTGAAGAAGGCCTCGGCGTTTTCCTGCAGGCGGCCCTTCGAGGGAACGGCGAGAACGAATGGCGCGGTCATGCTGCGCTCCCGGTGCTGCCGGGCTTGCGGCCCGCCTGCGTCAGGCATTCGACCCATATCGAAAATCCGACCGCCGGGATCGGTGCGCTCGAGCCGAGCTGGGTCAATAGTCCGTCGTAACGCCCGCCCGCCACCAGCGGTTCGGCGCCGTTGCCCTTGGCATGCAGTTCGAACTCGAAGCCGGTGTAATAATCGAGACCGCGTCCGAACGAGGTGGAAAAGCGGGTCATGGAGGTATCGATGCCGCGCGCGGCCATGAAGCCGACCCGGCTTTCGAACTGGTCGATCGCGGCGGTGATGTTGAGCCTGGCGTCGGCGGCCAGCGCGCGCAATTGCGCGACCGCGTCATCGGGATCGCCCGCGATCGCGAGGAAGCGCTTGATGATGTCGAGTGCGTCGCGCGGCAGGGCGCCGCCCTTCAAGGTCGATTGCTCGAGGAAGCGGTCGGCGATTTCGGCGACGGTGCGGCCGCCGACATTGGTGGTGCCTGCGATCGACATCAGGTCGGTGACCAGCGCCAGCGCCGCCTTGCGGTCGGAGCCGGCCAGGGCGGCGAGCACGCCTTCATATTCGTTGCGGCCGGGTGCGGTCGCGAGCGTCAGCCGCTCGATTTCTTCTGTCAGGCTGACCTTGCGGTTGAAATCCTTGATCAGCCGCCGCCGCCATACCGGATAGAGATCGAGGGCATCGATCAGCGCATTGAACAGCGCCACGTCGCCGGTGCGGATTTCGACCTCGGTCAGGCCGAACGTGGAGGTCGCCTCGAGCGCCAGCGCCAGCATTTCCGCGTCGGCCGCGGCGCGGTCCTGCCGGCCGAAGGATTCGATGCCGGCCTGCAGGAATTCGCCGGGACGGCCGCCGCGATAGCGAAACACCGGCCCGAGATAGCAGAAGCCCGCAGGCTGGCCGGCGCTGGCGGAGGCGAGATAATCCCGCGCCACCGGAATGGTGAGGTCGGGACGAAGGCACAGTTCCTCGCCGCTGGCGTCGGTGGTCAGATAAAGGCTCTTGCGGATGTCCTCGCCCGAGAGGTCGAGGAACGGCTCGGCGGGCTGCAGGATATCGGGCACGGCCTGGGCGTAGCCAGCCTGCGCGAACGACAATAGCAGCGCGTCCGCCCACGCGGCGGATCCGGTCGCACTGGCGCCCCGTTTCCGAAGTTCGTCAGCCATTGCGGCGCCTCCGGAACGAACTTCGGAAACAAAGGGGCGCCAGCAAGAATATGTTCCTGGTGCCGCTTGTCGATTTGAAGTTCCTGACCCGGACTTGCCGCAGCAGG